>NZ_MXAN01000098.1:10137-24553 GCF_002027545.1 Moraxella lacunata | reverse complement strand
TAAAACAAGAGATATTTTATGAGACAACCACATTTACATCAACAGATGAACTTAAACAAGTGATTGATGAGTACATACACTACTACAATCATGATAGAATAAAGAGCAAATTAAAAGGACTAAGTCCTGTTAAGTACAGAAACTTAGTCCAATTAGGGTTAATACAACCACTTGCAACAACCTAACCTTTAATCTTATGTCTAAGATTTGGGGGTCGGTTCAGAATTTGCCCTTTTTATAATCATTTAACTTCAAAATACGCCAATAGACGTAAGGTGCGTAATACGCACCAATAAGATTTCTATTTAAAAAGGTGCGTGGGACGCACCTTACCCCCCCTACTACACACCCCCAAATACCCAAATTTTAAAAAATAAAAATAGATTATGTTAAATAAATACACCCAAAAAAACGGCAACTTATCATTGCCGTTTTTTGCTTTAATGGTCGCTTGGCACTTTATCCATGTCAATATCAGGATTTTTGGTTAAGTGAATGATGGATAAAATCAACCCACCCCAAACGATAGACAAAGCCACCACCATGACTGCTAATGCGGTACCGTTCATGCGTTTTCTCCTTCTATGGATTTGTGCTGATGATGTGTGGCGTGGGCAGGTGCTTTGGTCAATAGGAACGAACCCACCGCAAACACTGCCACCACACCCCAACCAAAGATAAGTTGAGTTGCCAAATCATAACTGTCATAGCCCTTGGTAACGAGTGAGAACACACTTAGCACCAACGCCACGATGAGCGAAATGGGCGTAACAATGGTCAGCATAAATGCCCAGCCCTTACCCACTTTCACGCTAGAAATGGCGTTAATGTGGTTGATGAGCTTATCCATGACAGGACGGTTAAACCACGTTACCCAAATGATAGACAAAATCGCCCCTGTTACCACGCCGATATTATTGGCAAAATGGTCAATCACGTCCACAAAGGTAATCGCCGTTTTGGTAGAAAACAGGGCAAGTGAGATGAGAGCTGATACACCACCGACCACGCTAACTGCTTTTTTATGCGACCAGCCGAATTTGTCCTTGACCGCTGAGATTGGCACTTGTAAGATACTTGCCATGGACGTAACGCCCGCCACAAACAGCGAACCAAAAAACAAGATGCCGATGAGCGTACCAGCGTCGCCCATGCTAGAGATGATTTTTGGAAAAGCGATGAATGCCAAACCGATACCGCCCGACACCACTTCTGATACAGGCACGCCTGATTGCACCGCCATAAAGCCCAGTACCGAGAAAATCCCGATACCTGCCATGACTTCAAACGATGAGTTAGCAAAACCCACCACCAATCCTGAGCCTGTCAGGTTGGCATTTTTCTTTAAATAAGATGAGTACGTTACCATAATCCCAAAGCCGATAGACATTGAGAAAAAGACGTGCCCGTAAGCGGCAAGCCAGACCTTGGGGTCAGCCATTTTTTCCCAATTGGGGGTAAAAAAGGCATTTAACCCTTCGGAGGCACCGTTTAGTCGCACTGCTTGCACCACCATTATGGTAAACATGACCACCAATAGCGGAATACAGATTTTGTTGACAAGCTCCACGCCTTTTCGGATACCGCCATACATGATGAACAGCACCAATGCCCATACGATGGCCACCCCGATAAACAGACTAGGCACAATGCCAAAATCTAGTCCCGAGCCATTTTGCAGATAATGCTCAAAGAAAAACGTCTGCGGGTCATCGCCCCACTGTTGCCCAAAGGCGTATAGGGTGTATTGCCCTGCCCATGACAACACGGACGCATAATAAATCCCGATGACCGTACACACCAGCACCTGCCACCAGCCCACGATTTCTTTGGATTTAATCATTCGCCGATAAGCCGTGGGCGGAGCTCCGTGATATTTTTGCCCCGCGACATAATCCAAAAACAGCAAGGGAAATCCTGCGGTTGCCAAAGCGATGAGATAGGGAATAAAAAACGCCCCACCGCCATTTTCGTAAGATACATAAGGAAAACGCCAGATGTTACCCAAGCCAACTGCCGACCCAATCGCCGCCAAAATAAAGCCTGAGCGTGCCGACCAACTTTCTCGTTGTGTGGACATAATTGCTCCTTGTTAATGTTTTGGCAACTCCATTTATCAACGTCATGCCAAACTGTTAAATTTTGTAAAAAGTTCTATCCCATATAGTTTGATTGAATCAATTGAAAATGTCAAATAAATAAAAAAACAAAAACCCATAACAAAATATTATGGGTCAATGAGAATGGTTGTGACCTAGCGAATGAGACCACGTTTGCTGTTTTGTAGCGACTGGATAAACAACGCCACTTTTGGCTCATCCGCCACCCAAGTGGACAGCTCGGCAATTACGTCCGCCTTGATTTTGCCAGAGCGGAACACCACGTCATAAGCCCTATCCAACGTCTCAATGGTTTCTTTGCTCCACCCTTTTCGTCTCATGCCTTCTTTGTTTAGCCCATGCACCTTGGACGGATTACCCGACACGGTGGTAAAAGCACAGACATCTTTTAAAATCAGGCTCGCCCCACCAATCATCGCATAATCATCAATCCGACAAAACTGATGTACACCCGTCTGTCCACCGACAATCACATAATTACCAATATGGGCATGACCTGCCACACCCACGTTATTGGCAAGGACGTTGTGGTCGCCCACCATACAGTCGTGGGCGATATGGGTGTTTACCATAAATAGGTTATGATTGCCGATTTTGGTTAATCCGCCACCGTCTGCCGTGCCACGATGAAAGGTGCAAGACTCACGAATGGTATTGTCATCGCCCACTTCTAGGTAGGTGGTTTCGCCTGTAAATTTTAAATCCTGCGGTATCTCGCCAATACTGGCAAATTGAAAAATGGTGTTACGCTTACCAATGGTGGTATTATCACCCACGATGACGTGCGATTTTAAAATGGTATTCTCGCCAATCGTGGTATTTTTGCCCACGATACAATACGCCCCAATGCTCACGGCTGGGTGTATGACGGCAGTCGGGTTAATGATGGCGGTTGGGTGTATGTTCATGACGCTATCCACATTAGTCCAGCTTTTGACGGGCAATCATAATCTCAGCACTGCACGCCAGTTTGCCATCCACATGAGCGGTGCATTCAAATTTATAAATCTCACGCTTGGCGGTAACGAGCTTTGAGCGAATCACCAGCGTATCGCCCGTGCTGACAAGTTTTTTAAAACGCACTTTATCCACGCCTGCAAATAGATACAGATAGCCGTCTTCGGACGATTGCCCTGCACTGACAAACCCCAAAATGCCCGACAACTGTGCCATGGCTTCCACCATAAGCACCCCTGGCATGACAGGATTATCAGGAAAATGACCGTTAAACAGCTCTTCGTTAATCGTGATATTTTTATAACCTGTAATCCAGTTGTCTGCTGATATCGCCGTCACACGGTCGATGAGCATAAAAGGATAACGGTGGGGCAAATACCGCTTGATAACAGGATAGCCAAATGGTAAGGTCAAGTTTTGAGACGTTAAGCGTTCGTGGTCGCCATCGGTCATCAGTTCTAGGTCTAGGGTAGAATTTGTCATGGATATATCCATTTAAATAAAAATTTACTTTTGTCCACTTTGGCGAAACTTGACCGCTGCACGTCGCCAGTGATTGCTCGGCATGGCAGGTGTGCCTGATGAGTACGAGCCTGCTTCTTTGATAGAGCCTGTGACCATCGTCATGCCAGTGAGCGTGACATTATCAGCAATGTGCAAATGCCCTGCTATCCCCACCGCACCGCCAATGATACAGTTCGCCCCAATGTGCGTACTGCCTGCAATGCCTGTCATGGCAGCAATCGCCGTGCCACGCCCGATATGGACGTTGTGGGCGATTTGTACAAGGTTATCAATAATCACATCATCGCCAATCACAGTATTGCCCACCGCACCCCTATCAATACAAGTGTTTGCACCAATACGCACACGATGACCGATGACAACACGCCCAAGCTGATGGATTTTTTGCCAAGCCAGTCCGTCCGCTCCCACTTTTGGGGCAAAACCAAAGCCGTCCGAGCCGATACTGGCATGAGCATGAATCTGTACACCATCGCCGATTACACAGTGATGAGCGACACTAACGTGCGAGCCAATCTCACAATCATCGCCAATTTGTACAAAATCGCCAATCACCGCATACGCCCCAATGTTGGCGTTTTTACCAACGGTAGCACTGGGCGAGACGACAGCAGTAGAGTGAATGCTATTATCGGCTTGATAATCAAACAGCCCACTCACGGACGCATACGCCAAATAGGCATCTTTGACAAGGATAACGGTGGTGTTTGGCAGGGCAGGTATTTTATCGGCAAATCGCTCTGATACCAGCACCACACCTGCCCGAGTTCCCACCAAATCAGACAAATAGCCTGCCTTTGCCAAAAACGCCAAACTGTCCTTATCAGCACCTGCCAAATCCGCCACACGACTAACCGACACATGGCGATTTGCCAAAGCGTCTTTATTTAACACCATCTGGCAAAGTTCAATGGCGCGGATGATTTTATCCAAATCAATCATGATTAGAATACGCTACCGATTTGGAATTGGACGTTTTCTACTTGGTCGCCTTCTTTTTCATTTAACGGTTTGGCATAACTGATGGAAATCGGTCCAATCGGGGTATACCATGTCACGCCCGCCCCCACGCTATAACGCAACTCTTTGTCCTGCTCGATGTAGGTTAGGTTGTCATTGGCGACCCCAAGCTGGGTCAAGTTGATTTTTTCGCTATCAAGATTTGTGGTGTCAAATGCCTGACCAGCATCAAAGAAAATCACAGGACGCACTTGGTCTGCCCAGTCACCTTTAAACGGCACCGGCAAAATCAGCTCTGCCCCAAAGGTCGCCAACGCATTACCACCCACTTCTTCGCCACGGTAATTACGGGGGTCTGATGCTCGTGCGTAATGGCGTGATAATGGCCCTAATGATGATGCTTCAAAGCCACGCACCGAGCCATAACCACCGGCATAGAAGTTTTCATAAAATGGCAAATTATTACCATAACCCAAGCGTGCATGACCACGGAGTACCGTGCCTTTCCATAGTGGATAATAGGCGTTTAGGCGGTAGTTTACCTTTTGGAAAGTCTGGTCGCCAAAACCCAAATTGACATCCACATTATGACTTACCCCCTTGGTAGGGAATACGGGCTTGTCAAGGCTAGAATAACTCCATCCAAGCACCCCGCCATAGGTGGTGTAGTCATTGGTAAAACTTGTGCCATCACTATCAATGTCTGCCCGACCGCCATCTTCTAACAGCTGTTTGACATTGGCAACGCCCATCCACTGACCGCCACGCACTTTGGTTTTATCAACGGTAAAACCACCACTGATACGCTGCTTTTCATCAATCGGATAGCCATAAATCAAACTACCGCCATAGGAGTCAAGCACATAGTTGGAAATGTTTTTGCTGTCATATTTGGTCTTGCGGTAGTAGGCATTGACACTTTGGGAGACGCCATTGACAGTAAAATAAGGGTCGGTCATGCCTAGGCTGTAATTATCACGGGTCTCTGAACGGCTAAATGACATATTAGCACGGTTACCCGTCCCCATAAAGTTAGACTGCGATAAGTCCACTTGGAACGTCATACCGCCACTTTGTGAGTACCCTGCGGCGATGGTGGATGAGCCTGATGGCTGTTCTTCGACCGTATAATTAATGTCCACTTGGTCAGGACTGTTTGGTACAGGTCTGACATCCACTTTGACGTCTTTAAAGAAACCCGTTCTCATGAGTCTGGCACGGGACAGCTGAATTTTTTGGTTGGATGCGAGTGCCCCTTCTAGCTGACGCATTTCACGGCGTAGCACTTCGTCTTTGGTTTTTAGGTTGCCGGTAAAGTTGATGCGACGAACATAGACAGGACGTACAGGGTCAATATAATAATCCACACCCACTGTCAAGGCTTCATCATCAATCCTTGGCACAGGGCGGATTTGGGCATAATAATAGCCATCATCGCTGAACTTATTGGAAATCTCGGCGGTGGTCTCATCAAGCTCTTTTTGTGAATAGGTATTGCCCTGCTTGAATTTGACCAGCTCATTTAGCTCATCAGTGGGATAGGTGGTATTACCCAAAAACTGAATATCGCCAAACTTATACTGCTGACCTTCGTTAATGGTCGTCTCAATAAAGACTTTTTGTTTCTCGTCATCGATGTTTAGAGTGGCATTATCCACGCTCACTCGCACAAAACCGTCATTGAGATATTTGGCTTTGACATTTTCTAGACTGGCATTTAGCTTTTCTTGGCTATAACGGTCGGCTTTGGATAGTGGATTCCATTTTTTGTCCTTGACCACGAACTCATCTTTTAACTCTTCGTCGCTAAAATGCGTATTACCAATGATGTTAATATCCACCACACGGGCAGGTTTACCTTCGACAAAATTAATGTCCAGCTTGACACGGTTACCGTCCAGTTCGGTTTGCTTGACTTCAATGTCAGCATTATAATAACCCTGTGAGATGTACTGATTTTCAAGCTCGCTCTCCAAGGTGGCAACGGTTGCCTGTTTTAGTACGCTACCCACCGCAAGCCCCGTACTCTCCAAGCCTTGCTTTAAGCCATCATCAGGGATGAGTTTATTGCCATCAAAGTTTAGCTCTGCGATGATCGGACGTTCCACCACATGAAACACCACACGCCCATCATCAACATCTGCCTGTACGTTTGAGAACTGCTCGGTGGCATACAAGGCACGAATGCTGTCCGCCAACGCATCCGATGTCAATGCCTGACCCACACCCAAAGGCAGTGCCACTTGCAAACTTTGGGGGGTCACTCGGCTAAGACCACTAAACTCAATGGCACTGACAGTATCATTGGCATAAGCTGTGGCGGTCATGACCATCATCACAGACGCGGTTAAGGTTTTTGTCAAAAAAGAAGTACGCATAACAGGTTCACTCAAAGTCGTTCAACTCATCAGCAACAACACCAAAATAACAATAAACTACAAGTGTACATTGATGATGATTGAATATGGCAAATGTTAATTAATCAAAAATATGGTGTAAGTTAAGCCAAAAAATCAATTTTGGCAAGTAAAATTGTCAAATTTTTAAAAATTTTCTTTAAATATTGCCCAATTATTACCAAAAATCATGCTTAGCGTTTATTGGCATTTCTATTGCCCTACCAAGTGGTTAGATTTTCGCCCTAACCGAACATTCGTGAGATGTCATTACCAATGGTTAGCATCATCATACCAAACAGTAGTAACATACCCATTTGCAAGCCTGCCATTTGTAGTCGCTCACTCATGGGCTTACCCACTATCAATTCATAAGTATAAAACACCAAATGCCCACCGTCCAGCACAGGTATCGGCAACAGATTTAGCACGGCAAGCGATAGGCTAATCAGCCCTGCGGTAGACAACACTTGTTGCCAGCCCATCTGTATGCTGTCCTTAGAGACCTGAGCGATACTAATCGGGCCAGACAAATTATCAAGTCCGATCAGCCCTGTTAGCATCTTACCCATGGATTTCACGGTCATCACGGACAAATCATAAGTTTTGATAAAGGATTTTTGTAGAGCTTCTAATGGCGTATGGTTTACCGTCATCTTATAATCATCGGGAACGGTAATTTTGGTCTCTTGCACCCTTGCCCCGATTTGCCCAACCGTGCGATTATCCACCTTGACCGCTTTTGGCATGACCTTGATATCCATGTTTTGCCCGTCTCGGACAACGCCAAACGTGAGCGATTTTTCGGGATTATTTTGGATAATCTCGGTGGCGGTCAGCCAGTCTTTTATCTCTTTGCCGTCAATGTGGCTAATCCTATCGCCTGCTTTTAGCCCCATTAACGCCCCTGCTCCGTCAGCAGCCAGCGAGCCTATCACAGGCGGTATGACAGGTCGCCAAGATAATGTGCCAAGGGCGGTAAGCGGGTCTTTACCCTTGTCCGCCCCTTGCATAAAGTCATTGACCTGCACGCTATATTTGCCCTTATCGGTCGCCACAACCACCGCCCCACGCTCGCCCATGCGGTCAGCTAAGGCAAAATTCACACTCTCCCACGTGGGCGTATTTTTGCCGTCAATGGCGTGTATCGTCTCGCCCACCACAAGTCCGCTCGCTTGGGCAGGGCTATCGCTCACAATCCGTCCGATTTTGGTCGATAACTGCTCGCTTGGTTGTAAAAACAGCACAAAAAACAGCCCAATGGCGATGATAAAATTCATCAACGGCCCTGCGATGACAATGGCGATTTTCTTTAAGGGGTGCTGATTGTTAAATGCCAAATGTCGCTCATGCTCGGCAACGTCCCCTTCTCGCTCGTCCAGCATTTTGACATATCCGCCAAGCGGTATCGCACAAATGCGATAATCTATGCCTGTTTTGGGACTTGTCCAGCCAAACAGCCGAGTACCAAAACCGATAGAATAAGTCAAAACCTTAACTCCGCACAGCCGTGCCACGATATAATGCCCCCACTCGTGCAAGGCGACAAGGGGCGTAAGGACAAGCAAGGCGGATAAAAATAAATATAAAGCGGTCATGCTTTTTGGGTTCTCTTAGTTTTTTGTTTTGCCAACAAATTGGTTTGGGCGAATAAATTGCCCCTACAATACCTTCAAAAATTTTTAAATGGTAATTTTAATCAATATAAAGATTTGGTTTTAAAATTTTGGATAATTGGGTAAATTTGGGCGAATAAATTGCCCCTACGCATTTAAATTTAAAAATACATTTTAATTCAAATGTAAAAAACCATTAAAATCAATCCATTAACTTTCTTAAATAAACGTCCGTCCTATCTCGCACCCGTTTATCTAACGCCAAAATCTCGTCAAGCTCATCAAAATGTCTGCCAAATTGTGCCCCCAATTCATCATCATGTAACACACGCTCCACCGTGTCGGCGATGTCGGTTAGGCGAATGCGACCATCCAAAAATGCCGATACCGCCACTTCATTAGACGCATTTAAGGCAACACATGCCCCAGTACCTGTCCGTATGGCATGACGGGCAAGGTCTAGGGATTTGAATTTGTTCTTATCGGGGCGGGTAAATTCTAAGGCGGATATGTCAAATAAGCTCAATGATTTCACGCCGCCATCCATGCGATTAGGGTATCCCAAAGCATGGGCAATGGGTACTCTCATGTCAGGTGAACTAAGTTGTGCCAAAATAGAGCCGTCCACATATTCCACCATAGAGTGAATGATGCTTTGGGGGTGAATGGCAATGTCAATCTGAGCGTCAGATAGGTTAAACAAATGACAAGCCTCAATCAGCTCCAAGCCCTTATTCATCATGGTATTAGAATCCACCGTGATTTTACTGCCCATGTTCCAGTTGGGGTGAGATACGGCTTGGGCTACTGTGGCATTTTTCATCTCATCATAAGACTTGTGTAAAAATCCACCACCACTTGCGGTCAGCCACAATTTTTTTATGCCAAATTCACTGCGATGAATGGCGGTATTATCGTCTTGAACCGCCCTTGGCAAACATTGAAAAATGGCATTATGCTCACTGTCAATGGGCAAAAGGGTTGCTCCATGCCTGCGTGCGGTACTCATGATGAGTTCACCTGCCATGACAAGGCTTTCTTTATTGGCAAGTAGCACGGTTTGCCCTGCCTGAACTGCCGATAAAGTAGAGCGAAGCCCTGCTGAACCAACAATGCCCGCCACAACTTTATCCGCCCCTTTATCGCCTGCCAAATCCATCAAACCATTTTGACCGCCCACCACGTCAATCGCCAAATTTGCCGATTTTAATCGCCCAACAAATTCATCCACCTTATCAGATGGCACACCCACACGACTTGGGCGAAATTCTACGCACAGTTTAAATAATTTATCCAAGCGACCAAAGCCCGACAAGGCATACACAGGCAATCCTACATGACGAACGATGTCAAGCGTGCTATCACCTATGGAACCTGTCGCTCCAAGTACCGTCAATGCTGTCATCACAAAAGCCCCTTTAAATCACCAAGTGCAGGCAATACACCCAAATACACGAGCACCAAGACCCCAAGAGCAAACACAGGCGTAGCCGACAATAAGCTATCAATGCGGTCAAGCACACCGCCATGCCCTGGTAAGATAGTGCCAGAGTCTTTAATCCCTGCTCGGCGTTTTAGCATGGATTCAAACAAATCACCAAGCACGCTTGCCAATACCGTCAAGCCCGACAAGCCCAAAAAGGCAACAAGTGCTACTGTGTCAAGTTTTAACCCAAAGCCCACGCCCACCGCCACAAGGCTTGCCGTGATGATACCGCCAATCAGCCCTTCTATGGATTTGTTGGGCGAGACGTTGGGGGCAAGTTTGCGTTTGCCAAGTTTACGCCCAACAAAATACGCCCCACTGTCAGCACACCACACCAAAAGAAACACATATATAAGCCACCAAGGCGACACCTGCCATAGGCTGTACATGGCGGTAATGCTGGCGGTCAAGATGACAATTCCCATAAAAAATAGGCGTTTGCCGTACCATTTTTCTTGGATAGGATAAACAAGCACCCATTTGGTTGCCATAAGCCATATCCCAAAGGACAGCACCCACCACACCACCCAAGAGACAGACACAAAAATACTGACAAGCGTAACCACAAGCATCAGAGCAATAAACTGGGCAGGTTGTTTGCGTTTGGGCATGAGTTTTGTCCACTCATGGGACGCAATGAGCGTGCCTACGGTCAAAAGTGGCAAAAACAAAAAGGGCTGACGACTGGTGAACATCGCTACGCCCACGATAATCACAAGTACGATTGCAGTTTTTATTCGTTGCCACATAGTTTTGCCTTTTTATTATGGGTTTTTTAAATTTATAAAATGTTGATTGATAATATTTGAAAGCATAGGAAATTGGGCGAATGTGATTCGCCCCTACAAACCTTTTAAATCTCATCAATCAACCATGCCAAACATCAACCTTGTGCTTGCACCTGTTCGCTGGTTTTACCAAAACGTCTTTCACGATTGCCAAAGTCTTGTATCATCTTATCAAGTTCGTCCGCCCCAAAATCAGGCCACAACGTCTCGGTAAAAAACAGCTCGGCATAAGCCGACTGCCACAGCAAAAAGTTGGAAATGCGGTACTCGCCCCCCGTGCGAATGAGCATATCCACATCGGGCAAATCGGCAAGTTCTACATTCTCTGCGATAAGATTTGCATTGACATCGCTTGGGGTAAGTTCGCCTTTTTGGACTTGTATGGCTAATTTTTGGCACGCCTGAGCGATGTCCCATTGTCCGCCATAGCTGATTGCAATGACAAGCGTCATTTTGTCAAAATGGGCGGTCTTACTTTCTGCGTCTGTCATAAGGGCTTGCAGGTCGGAATTTAGCATTGACCTGTCGCCGATAAATCTTAGGCGAATTTGGTATTTATTCATGCGGGGCATTTGCTCGTGAATGGTGCTTTCTAAGAGTCGCATGAGCAAATCCACTTCCGCCTGTGGTCTTGCCCAATTTTCTGACGAAAACGCAAACACCGTCAAAACTTTAACCCCCCGTGCCAAACAATGTTCCACAATGGGGTCAAGTGCGTCTTTGCCCTTGATATGCCCTGCCCCTGCCTGCAAAGCATGAGCCTTGCCATAGCGGTTGTTACCGTCCATGATAATGGCGATGTGTTGGGGCAGGTTTAAAATGGGGGGTAATGGGGCATTTGGCATGATAGATAGGCGGATTGGTCAATGGTAAATGATACAAATAGGGCGAATGGCTCGCCCTATATAGGGCGTGCTGAACCTTTGCAACACAATTTAACGTTTAAAATATTTTAGAGATAAAACACTGTTTTTGCATGAAAAATGGTTAAATCTTGTTTTTCATCGTCAAATTCCTTGTTGATATTTTAATATCAACTGCGGACTTTTCCTTGAAAAACGTGCGATTTCCCCTATTTTTCATTGCAAATATAAAGGGTAGGCACGCCCTAAAAAGACATAACTTAGACTTCCATAAGCTCGCTTTCTTTTTTGGCAAGGCGAGTGTCGATTGCTTTGATAAAGTCATCGGTCAGCTTTTGAATGTCGGTCTCGGCACGGCGTTCGTCATCTTCGCTGGCTTCTTTGTCTTTGACGAGTTTTTTGATGTCGCCTAGCATATCACGGCGGATATTACGCACCGACACACGGGCAGACTCGGCATCAGAGCGAGCCAATTTCTGCATATCCTTACGAGTCTCTTCGGTCAAGGCAGGCATTGGCACACGAATCACGTCTGCAGTCATGGGATTAAGCCCCAAATCCGCTTCACGGATTGCCTTATCCACCGCTTGCACCATAGAGCGGTCAAAGGGCTGTACAAGTAGGGTGCGGCTGTCTTCTACGTTCACGCTTGCCACTTGGTTTAGGGGCATATCCGAGCCATAGTAGCTTACCATAACGCCTGACAAAATACCAGGGTGAGCCCGTCCTGTACGCAGTTTGGCAAACGCACTTTCTAGGGCTTCAAGCGATTTTTCCATACGGGCTTTGCCGTCTGTTTTGATTTGGTTAATCATAAGGGTTTCCTATTTGCAATATTTACTAAACATTGATTTTGTTACATTAGGGCGAATTGCAATTCGCCCCTACCAATCAGCATAATAAGCAAGATTTAACAGTTTTTAAAGTTAATTTTAAATTCAATAAAAATTGGGCTCTGGTTCAAAAAGTATGCTACAAGGAAAACCGTTCGTGGTGAGCTTGGGAAACCTAACGGTTTTCCTGCCCTTCGACAAGCTCAGGGCGAACGGAAAACCTAGTTCAGCATACTTTTTAGACTACTACCAAAAATTGAATTAATGATACACTCGTGTACCTTCTTTTTCGCCCATAACGACATTTAATAGAGCATTGGGCTTGTTCATATCAAACACTTGCAACGGCACGTTGTGTTCACGGCATAGGGCAATGGCGGTCAAATCCATAACGCCCAATTTGTCTTCTAGGGCTTTGTCAAAGGTTAGGCTGTCGTATTTGACCGCATCGGCATGAACGCTTGGGTCTTTATCATACACGCCGTCCACTTTGGTTGCCTTTAAGATGAGACCTGCTTCAATCTCAATCCCACGCAAACACGCCGCCGTATCGGTGGTAAAAAACGGATTGCCCGTACCTGCCACAAAAATGCACACTTCGCCATTATTTAGGTGGCGAATGGCTTCACGACTAGAATACGGCTCGCCAATGGTGGCGATATTAAGAGCGGACATGAGACGGCATTTGATGTTACGGCGGACTAGGGCATCACGCATGGCAAGCCCGTTCATCACGGTAGCAAGCATACCCATTTGGTCGCCTGTAACTCGTCCGACAAGCCCTTCTTTTTGGAGTGTACTGCCACGATACAAGTTACCACCGCCAACGACAATCCCCACTTGCACGCCAAGCCCACGCAAATGGGCGATAGACAGGCTCATTTGGTCAAGAATGGACGCATCAATGCCCATGTCTTTGCCCCCTGCTAGGGCTTCGCCTGAGAGTTTGAGTAGAATACGGGAAAATTTTGGATTTTTGTCGTTGGGATTATGGACGTCTGACATGGCACACCTGTTATAATTTAAATACAAATTAAGTAATTTTATCACATTTTGCCAAATATTGTAAAATTAAAAAAGGCGAAACCCTGTCCGCCTTTTTTAATTTTAAATTTGTCTTTAATTCACTTTTTAATGAACCCACTTTTAATTCACCTTAGTCAATTCCATACTAATGACTTTGCCGTCATTGGTTTGGCTGACTTTGACTGGTAGATAATTTAGGCTGGGGGCAAGCCAAAAGCTCGTGGCACGCCCTTTGTCATCGTGCACACGGTCAATGCGAATGGCGTCATAAGTACCCGCAGGAACGGTGATTTTGCTACTGCCCGAACGTCTAAATCTGGTGGCTTCTATTTCATTTTTCTTAACCAAATGATAATTTCCACTAAACTTACCGTTAATCAGTTCTTGACGGATTTGGGCTTCTAAACTCAAATCATCATAGGCTTGTCCGTTCATTCTAAGCGTGGTGGATTTGCCTTTATACGTGCTAACCACGGATTTGGCGGAGTTATTAAACTTGATATTATGAGTGCGTCCCACGCCCAACACTCGCACCGACATATTGGAGCTAGATGGTACGATTCTGCCGTTGGATAGGCTAAAACTTGCCGACTGGTTTACACTTGCCACGCCTGCGGCACTGGCTTTTACATGATAGTGGTAATCATCTCCATTTTTAATTAAGGTGCGTGTTGCTGTGCCCTTTTTGCCATCTGCTTTTAGTACATAAGTGGCAGAAAATCCTGATAAATCAGACGCATTTGCAGATAAAGTTGCCCCTGCCAAGATAGCGGTTGTAATAGTGGTGGTTTTTAGGAAATTTTTAAAAATCGTCATGATTACTCGCTTTACATTAAATCTCTTTCC
>NZ_MXAN01000098.1:0-10119 GCF_002027545.1 Moraxella lacunata | reverse complement strand
TTGAGGTTTTTAAAAATCCACAAAAATCGGGGTTTGGAAAGAAGTCTATTAAAATTAAGAACATGGGGGTATTATTGACATTTTTTGTTACAAATTCAAGGGCGGTGGCGTGATGATTTGTAGCATTTTGTGAGAAAACTTTCTCAAACCATATTTTATTTGCCATTATCATAAAGCAAACCAATGATTATACATATTTTGTTACATTTTATGTTATCATATAACTTTTAAAATTTTGTTATTTTTGTGGTCTTTTAGGTGCATTCTCATGCTAAAATCAATCATTAAATACACCGCCTTATTTTTCGCCTTTGTCTTTGCGGTTTTGCTATGCTTTTATCTATATCTTATCAGTGGCTCAACCAAACAAGGCGACATCACTTGGCATTCTTGCTATCGCCCTGCTTATCTATCGTGGTTTGTATTGCCACCGTCCGTGCGTTTGCAATGTGCCACCGTCTCTGTGTCTGTGGATTATACCAAGCCCAATGGCAAAACCTTTGCCATACCGCTCACACGTTTGCCTGCTAAGGGCAATCCCATTGGCGAGCTGTTGCTCCTAAACGGCGGGCCAGGCGGTCATAGCCTTGACATGAGTATGACGTTGTTTGATGAGTATGGGCAGACAGTTAAGGATAATTTTAACGTATTGGGCTACGCTCCCCGTGGGGTTGCCCCGTCTACCCCTGCCATAGACTGCGGTGGCGTGGACGAGACGGACGAGCAGGGCAACACCAACGCCAAAGCCTATATGGACGCTTGCATACAGCACACAGGGGCGGACATTTTGCCCTTTATCAGCTCAAAAGAAGTCGTCAAAGACCTAGACAGCATTCGCACCCAGCTGGGCGTGGACGTGTGGAGCATGGTGGGCTATTCGTACGGCACAAAACTTGTCGCCAAATATGCCGAGTATTACCCCACACGCTTGCGAGCAGGCGTGGCGGACGGGGTGGTGGATACGAGCGAGACCTTGTTTACCATTTTAAAAAATCAGTACAAAGGCTCCCAAATCGCCTTTGATACCTTTATCAAAACCTGCAAGACCACTGTATTTTTGACAAGTCCCAAGACCCAAGCACCGCTTTTATCAACAAATTAGCCGAGATTTCTGCCAAAAACCTAACCGACAAAAATGGCGATAAAATAGACAGCCAAAGTATCCTAGCCATTATCAACGAAAACATCAACGACAGCACCTACTGGGCGGACATGATGACGATGCTTGGCGAGCTTGACAGGGGCGAGACGGGCGAGTTTAACACTCAGTTACTCATCTCCGAGTTTGGCGAAAAAGGGTTTAGTAAAGATGCTCTATCCCTTATCAACTGTGCCGACTCCGCCCCCAAACTTAGCCGAGACGAGTACATCAAACAAGCCAAAATCATCGATGAACAGGCTCGTTATGATGATATTAAAAAGCGTTCTGATGATGATTATCTGGACGCTTGCTACTATTGGCAATGGCAAGCGACCGATGATTTGGATGAAAACCTTATCACAAACGACACGCCAAACCTGCTTTTTGTCGCCCAAAAATATGACCTTGCCACACCACTTGCCAATGCGGTCAATATGGCAAAACGCTTTGATGATACGCTCATCTACACGCCAAATCACGGTCATACTGTGAGCCTATCGGGCATGAATGCGTGCGTGGACGGCTATGTGGTAAAGTACCTGCTTGATCCAAAAATGACGTTTGATAAAAAAGTGATACTGTGTGAGTAGGGGTTTATGGATTTTAAAATTGCGACAAATCTATGATATGTGGACGTAGGGACGTGCTGAACACGTCCTTTAATAACACCAATTCTACAAAACCTGTGGTAAATATCAAGTTCGTTGCTTATATCTTGGATAAATTTTTAAAAATTATCTTGAAAAATTTGCCCCCTAACACCATTTTTACAAACAATCTGGTTTTGCCAGTATTCCTAACAAGTTAATGGAGAAATTTTATGCCAATCCGTCCTTTACATGATCGCATTGTCGTTCGCCGTACCGAAGAAGAGCAAAAAACCGCAGGCGGTATCCTGCTCCCTGGTTCTGCCCAAGAAAAACCCCAACAAGGCGAAGTGACTGCCGTGGGTAATGGTCAGCTTACTGATAATGGCGTACGTCCCCTAGATGTCAAAGTGGGCGACAAAGTATTGTTCGGTCAATATGCAGGTCAAACCGTCAAAGTGGACGGCGAAGAGTTGCTCATCATGAAAGAATCTGATGTGTTGGGTGTGCTTGAATAATTCAAATCAACCCAAAACCCTAACATAAATTATCAACCGTTGAATAAAGAGAGTATAAACATGGCAAAAGATGTAAAATTTGGCGTATCCGCCCGTGAAAAAATGATTGACGGTGTCAATATCCTAGCAGATGCCGTAAAAGTTACCCTAGGGCCAAAAGGTCGTAACGTGGTGATTGACAAGTCTTTTGGAGCTCCAACCATTACCAAAGACGGCGTGAGCGTGGCAAAAGAGATTGAGCTTGAAGACAAATTTGAAAATATGGGTGCTCAGCTTGTCCGTGAAGTAGCGTCAAAAACCAATGACGTGGCAGGGGACGGCACCACCACCGCCACCGTACTTGCCCAAGCCATTCTAGTAGAGGGCATGAAAACTGTCGCTGCTGGCATGAACCCCATGGATTTAAAACGTGGTATTGACAAGGCGACCCGTGTTGCTGTTGAGCAAATCCACGCCCTATCTACTCCTGCCGATGATTTTAAAGCGATAGCTCAGGTGGGTTCAATTTCAGCCAACTCCGATACCAAGATTGGCGAGCTTATCTCAGAAGCGATGAAAACTGTCGGCAAGCAAGGCGTGATTACCGTAGAAGAGGGTTCAGGCTTTGAAGACACCCTAGAAGTGGTTGAGGGTATGCAGTTTGACCGTGGCTATATCAGCCCTTACTTTGCCAACAAGCAAGACAGCTTGACCTGCGAATTTGACAACCCACACATCCTACTTGTGGATAAAAAGATTGCCAATATCCGTGAGATTGTGCCACTACTAGAACAAGTCATGCAGACCAGCCGTCCCCTGCTCATCATCGCAGAAGACGTTGAAAATGAAGCATTGGCAACTTTGGTAGTAAACAACTTGCGTGGCGGTCTAAAAACATGTGCCGTCAAAGCCCCCGGATTTGGCGACAGACGTAAAGCCATGCTCCAAGACATCGCCATTTTGACAGGCGGTATTGTGATTTCAGAAGAAGTGGGTCTAAGCCTAGAAACTGCAACTTTGGAACACTTAGGCACAGCCAAGAAAACCACCGTTGGTAAAGAAAACACCGTGATTGTGGACGGAGCAGGCGACAAGGCTCAAATTGACAGCCGTGTTGAATCTATCAAACGTCAAATCGAAGAATCTACGTCTGACTACGACAAAGAAAAACTGCAAGAACGTGTTGCCAAACTCTCTGGCGGTGTGGCGGTCATTAAAGTCGGTGCTGCCACCGAAACCGAAATGAAAGAGAAAAAAGACCGTGTTGATGACGCTCTACACGCCACCCGTGCGGCGGTAGAAGAAGGCATCGTACCAGGGGGTGGTGTTGCCCTAGTGCGTGCATTGTCTGCATTGGCTGAACTAAAAGGCGAAAATGACGACCAAAACGCAGGCATCAATATCCTACGCCGTGCCATGGAAGCTCCACTTCGCCAAATCGTAACCAACGCTGGCGATGAAGCGTCTGTGATTGTCAATGAAGTCAAAAACGGCTCTGGCAACTACGGCTACAACGCTGCCACAGGTCAGTATGGCGATATGCTAGAAATGGGCATTCTTGACCCTGCCAAGGTAACTCGCTCCGCCCTAGAACACGCCGCCAGCGTGGCAGGTCTTATGCTCACCACCGAGGTGATGATTACCGACAAACCTGCCCCAGAAGCCCCTAATATGGGTGCTAGCATGGGCGGTATGGGTGGCATGGGCGGAATGATGTAATCGCCTAGTTATCAGCTGCTTAGCTATCCAAAAAAAATCCTGTCTTATGGCAGGATTTTTTGTGGTCAATCTTTGGCGAATGTCAAAAACATACACTTATCCACAGAGTGTTTTATTCTTGATGGTGCGTGAAACATTTTGCGGTGACTGCCCAATTTATCAAAATTTAAGCAAATTTATACTTATAAGCTATTGATTTTAAATGATTTATTTTCGATAAAATTATGTATAAATTTCAACCAATCAACCGTCATCGCCCATCATTACAGTATTTTTACATAAAATTACAAAGTTATCCACAGGCTTATCCACAGCTTTTGGGGATAAATTTTTGGCAGATTTTAGCCATAAAAAATGACAAGTAAAAACAATTACTTGCCAATTTTTTGATGGTATTTGCTTTATCTGTCTGTGAAACCTTGACTTTTTGTCTATTTTGCCCTGTCTAATTTACCCGCCTAAAACCATCTCACCTGCCACATCCGCCATGTCATACGCATGAATGCCAAACATCGCCCCGTCAGCAAGCCTATCGCCCATGACAGCGTGCCACGCCACCACGTCATGCACATTCATGTCCAACCCAACGAGCATACCCGCCAGCACGTCGCCCATGCCTGCGGTTGCCATAAAGGCATTACCGAATGGGCAAAATTGCACCCTTGTGCCGTCAAAGCTTAGCGTATTTGCCCCTTTGATGACCCATTGCCCACCATGCCGCTCATGCAAGCGATACAGCGTGCCTAGTTTGTCATTATCCACGTCCGCCACACTCACGCCAAGCAGGCGTGCCGACTCTGCCGAATGGGGCGTACAGATGACATGATTGGACAATTTACATGGATTTTTTGCCAAAAAGTACAACGCATCAGCGTCTAGCACCACCCTATCAAAGGCGTGATGAATTACTCTATCCATGACTTTATCAAAAACCATCTCTGCCCACACATCACGCCCAAGCCCCATGCCAAACGCCACACGGTCAAATCCTGCCAAGCTCTCCACGCTCATCTCATCAATGTCCGCCACCATGACATTAGGCGAGCGGGTCAGCATGGCACTGTGGTGCGTGGCATGACAGATTGCCGTAACTCGCCCTGCCCCCATGCTCATCGCCATCTGGCTTGCCATGATGACCGCCCCACCCATACGCCGATGACCACCCACGACCGCCACCGTGCCAAAGTCGCCTTTGTGGGCGGTGCTTTGGCGTGTGGGCGGTTTTGGTTTATCCGACAGATACGCCACCGCTGACAGCTCATCATCAGGCGGTATCAAAGGCAGATTAACAACTTGCCCCACAAAGTCCTTTGCCGCCCCGACAAACAGCCCCATTTTTAACCCCATGACACACAAGGTCATGTCCACGTCCGCACAGACGGGTATGGGGATACCCCTATCAGGGTGCAGACCGCTTGGCACGTCAAGGGCGATTTTAGTGCCTGTTTGGGCGTTAAAGGCATGGATGATGTCTTGGTGTGCTTTGTCAAGCTTTCTGTCTAGCCCATTACCAAACAACGCATCCAGATGAATCACTTTTTCAAATTTGCGAATGACACCGCCCACATCATCACGCATTGGCACGCCTATACATAGCAACCTAGCACGGACGGCATCCACGCTTTTTGGCGGATTTGGAGCGATGATTTGTACATTAAAATGCTCATTATCCAGTCTATCTACCAGATATTTTGCCGTCAGATAACCGTCTCCGCCATTGTTGCCCACACCACACCATGCGATGATGTCGGCTTGGGTGATGTTGTTTTTATTGACAAAATCAATGACTTGCAAACACAGTGCAAGGCTTGCCTGTTTCATGAGACCAAACGAGCTGTTGCCATCTGCAAACCAGCGATTCTCCCAGTCTTTGACGGCTTTGGCGGTGTAAATGGGTACGGTCATTGGCTTTTCCTATATTTTTAGTGATGCCAATCGGCGAAAATCCTGCTCTGACACCATGCGATGATGAATGGTTACTCGGTACGTTATCTCAAACGGCACGACAACACGAAACGTCATCGTCACCCTTCGCCCCATCACCGCCACATCCGACAGATACGCCTGCCATATCTGCCTATCCGCCCCATCATACATGCCCAGATACCACACATCATCAGGGGCATGGGCGGACAGCTCATGTATCGGGATGGCACGCACTTTATCTAGGCACAGACACACCACCCACACCACACCCACCATGGCATACTGCCACCACGGCACGCCCATCACCGCCATCAGCAATAGTGTGATGACAAGCACACCAGCCTTGATGGGCAAGTCATGAGCGACCTGTGTGATGGCAGTATCAATAAACATCAGAGCGACTGGGTGTGTCTGAGTGCCTTTATCTTATCAATGAGCGAGCCTATCTCGGCATCATCAGGGCTTGCCTGCCCCAAAAAAAACAGTAACAAATCAGGGTCTTCATGTTCTAAGAGTCTCTCAAAAGCAAGCTGTTCTTGCTCATTGGCGGTGAGATAGTGGCTTTTGACATAGGGGTCAATATAAAAATCCAGCTCCTTTAAGCCACGGCGAGCTTGATAGATGATACGGCGTTGGTGTAAGGTCGGTTCTAAATCGGGTGTGGTCATGGATTGCCTTTTGGTGTCTTTTAAATCAAAATCATCACAAATCAGCAAGATTTGCAAATGCGGTTATTTTTGCATAAAATAGGTAAATTTTCAATGAAAAACGCTCATGAATACCACGCCTGCCACCACGCCCACCACCCCCAAAATCGTCTTTTTTGACATCGATGACACGCTCTACATCAAATACGAAAATCACATTTTAGACAGCACCAAAACCGCCCTACACGCCCTAAAAGAGCGTGGTATCATGGTCGCCATCGCCACAGGGCGTGGTCTGTGCGTGTTTCCGCCTTGTATTAATAAGCTTATCGATGAGATTGGCATTGACATTTTTGTGACGATTAACGGGCAGTATAACGAGTATCAAGGCAAATGCCTGACCCATTTTCCCTTGACGCACGCTCAGCTGACCCACACCACCTCCCACCTACAAAGCGAGCGTATCGCCCACGGCTACATGACCCGTGATGAGATTATCACAGTCAGCCCTGATGAATACATGGTACAAGCCCTGACATCGCTACACATTCCCTATCGTGTGGCAGAGTCGTTTGACATGAGCACACCCGTCTATCAAATGCTGGCATTTTATGAAAATAACCACACCGCCCAGCTCTCATCCGCCCTAAGCGATGACCTAAAAACCGTGCGCTGGCACATCTCGGGTGTGGACATCCTAGATGTCCACGGCTCAAAGGCTAGGGGCATTCGCTCGGTGCTGGACGCACTGGGTCTGTCCATGGCGGACGCTGTCGCCTTTGGGGACGGGCTAAATGACATTGAAATGCTCTCATCGGTAGGCTTTGGCGTGGCGATGGGTAACGCCCACCCTGACCTAAAAGCCGTGGCGGACTATGTCTGCCCACGCCATGATGACGACGGGATACTTAGGGGACTTGTGGCTTTGGGGATGATTTAGGGCATACCTAATGCATTGGTAGATTTTATCGTTGGTAGGGTTTTTAAGCTTAGGGCGTGCCTACCATTGATAACATTCTTATAAAAAACGATGAAAATTTAACGCTTTTATCAATTTTTGCATGAAAAATGACTATTCGACCACTTAATTTAAAGAGTTAAGTAAAAATCTTAAAATTTACCCAGTTAAGTGGTCGGATTGTTTTTCATAATAAAAACTTGTTTGACAGAATAACTATCAAACTTCACTTTTTCCCTGAAAAACGGGCGATTCCCCTGCTTTTTTAAACAGGCATTTTTCATGGCAAATACCAAAGGCAGGCACGCCCTAGCAAGCATTGATGATTTTATAAATTTTTAAAGCATCCCTTATTCTCAACTTTATACAGCTAACAAATTTGAATTTTACCACGGAAACCGTAGCACTTTTTCATTTTGTAGAGTGTATCAGTGATTGGTTTATCAAGGGCAAATATGATTCGCCCCGACAACTTAAAAAATAATTATGGAACAATCAATAAACTACCATTTTAAGTTGAAAATAAAGTAAGCATTATTTTATTTTAAAAAATCTCTATTAAAGGCAAATTAAGCTAATTCACCACCACAGCACTCGCTCCGATTTTATCGGCAATGGGTTTTAATTTACTCACTTTATCCGTGGTAAAAATCGGCAAACCGCCCATGACATAGTCCGCTTTTGGCTTATCCATGATAACAATCGCCTTTTGAATGCCGTCTAGGCTTACGATGATGCGAGATTGCGAACCGTGTTTTATCATTAGGTCATGGTTAGGCAATAACCTACCAAGTTCTTTTTTAAAATCATCAATACTGGCAGGCTTTTTGGCAAAATAGGGCTTAGCTAAGGCAATGACAAATAGCCCGATAAACAGTGCGATAAGTCCGATAAAAAGCTGTGTTGCGTTCATTTTTACCTACCTTAGATACACCACATTATCAGGCAATTCATTGCCATTTATATCATCACAAGGGAAATATTGATTCAAAAGTCGCCCAATCTCATCAATAAGCCACCCCAAGCCGTCCGCCATGTCGCCTTTTTTAAAATAATCTAGCGTATTTTGGCAAAGATTTTGCCAATCATCGCACGCATACGTATCAATGCCACGGTCGGCAATGATTTCAAGGTCATGCTCGCACAGATTGACATAAATCAGCACGCCTGTATTGTGAGCGGTGTCCCACACGCCATATTCGCCAAAGAGTTGCAAGGCACGCCCACGACAGTCGTTATCATAAGCGATACCAATCGGCAGATGATTTTCAATGATAAGGCGTATCTCGCCACGATGACCCTTTTCGGCTCGGGCGATACGCTCGGCAAGGGCGATTTTGAGTTCGGCGGTAAGCCAGCGATTGTGCAAAAATGGCACAAAAATAAGCTGGCGAAACAGGCGTGCTGGGCTTTTTTGGGGAATGTGTCTCATATTTTTATCCTTCTTTTTCAATAAGTTACCAAGAGCCACCTGCTCCGCCACCGCCAAATCCGCCACCGCCCCCACCGAAGCCACCAGAGCCAAACCCACCGCCCCCAAAGCCCCCGCCAGAGCCACCAAATCCGCCCCCGCCGACATAAGTGCCACCGCCACGCCGTCCGCCATTTGAAAACACGCCAAGAATGAGCAATATCCAAAGCAAAATGCCTGCTCCAATGGCGGTCAGTAGCCCCACGCCAAACAAAGTCGCCAGTAGCACAAAACCGCCTGTGGACACGCTCGCCCCCAAAAACCGCCCCAAAGCACCGCTTAACACCGTACCAAAAAACATGGCAAAAATAAAAAACGGCACCACGCTAATTTCTTCATCGGCACTTACCTGCTGTGCGTCCGCTCGGGCAAGGGTCTCGGGGTCGGCTCGCAGTCGCTCATCAATGCGTGCAATCCCTGCCGATATGCCTTGGGCGTATGCTCCTGTTTTAAAACTGGGCGTGATGTCTTCACGGATAATGCGGTTCAAACTGGCATCGGGCAACACCCCTTCTACGCCATAGCCCGTAACGATGTGCAATTTGCGGTCGTTAATCGCCACCGCCATTAAAATGCCTTCATCGGTGTCTTTTTGCCCAAGTTGCCAACGGTTCGCCACATTGATAGCATAGTCAAAAATATCCATACCGTCTGTGGTCGGCACAATCACCACCGCCATTTGAGCCAAGCCGTCATCATAAATCCGTCTTAGCTGAGTCTCCAAATGAGCCTTTTCGCTGGCGGTCAAGATATGGGCTTCATCAACAACAGGATTGTTTAAAATCAGCTTGTCATGAGAGACGGCAGGGGCGGTAGATTGGCGTGGTGCAGATTGGGTTTGGCTATCTGCTTGGGCTTGATTTTGTTGGGCTTGGGCTTGATTTTTGGCTTTATTTAATTCATTTAAAACAATCAAATTCTCCACCGCTTGCCCTTCGCTCTGAGCATCAGCGGTTGCTATGGCGGTGTTTTGGGCGTTGGGAGCGGGAGCGGTTGCCGTATTATTGGCAAAAGCAGGCACACCGACCCCAAGCACCACACTCATGCCAAGCGTGGCAAATAATGAACGATAACGGGTTGTGATTGGGGTCATGGGTTGCCTTTTGTTTTGTTGTTATAAATGTAGGATTGTTGAATAAATTGATTTTAAAATTGGACGTGTAGATACCATAA
>NZ_MXAN01000097.1 GCF_002027545.1 Moraxella lacunata | reverse complement strand
GAATACAGTTGCTACAAATCTACCCCAAAGGTATGGTTGATTAACAATGCCTTTTTATAAAAAAGAAAAAGCCGAACAATTGTCCGACTTTTTGGTTTGCTTAGCGTTTGGCAAAGCCTTGTTTTTGTAGGTAGTCCAGCATAAACGGACGCACATCCCCGCCAAAGGTCTCGGCGATTTGAGCCCTCCAGTCCAGCTCCAAACCACGACCGCCATAGTAGGCTTTAACTTCATCATTATAAGCGGACAATACGTTATCGCTTGGGGTTTGATAGGTGTCGGTTGAGACAATGACATCAAGCGGTAGGCGTGGACGTTGCGATTGGTTGATTTTAGAGTTCCAATCAGGGTGTCCCAAACACAGCCCAAACAGTGGCACAACGTGTTTTGGCAAAGCCAATAGCTCGCTTGCTCGCTGAATGTCGTTACGCAGTGAGCCGATATAGACCCCGCCCAATCCTAGACTCTCGGCAGTTGCCAGCATATTTTGAGCCATGAGAGCCGAGTCAATCGCCCCGATAAGCATGACTTCTGTCCAGTCGGTATTGACATCAGCAAGGGCATGATGACGATAAGCGTCCATGCAAAACACCAGATATTCGGCACAGTCTTCGACATAGCCATGCCCCAACCGCTTGCCTTGGGCTAACAGTTCGTTATATTTGTCTTCGCTTAGGTTGTTGGAGATTTGACGAAATGCCGTCCGCTTTGCCTTATCACGCACACGCACCACACTCACCGCTTGTAGGTAGCTTGATGTTGAGACGGCACGCCCTGCTTCTAAGATAGCAGTTAGCATTTCATCAGAGATTGGCTCGCCAGTGTATTTACGCACCGAGCGGTGATTTAGCAAGGTTTCTAGGGTTGGTTTTGAGTCTAACATGGCAAATCCTATGATGATAAATTTGCCTTATCTTATCAAGTATTACCCCCAAAGGCAAATGCTGTTTTATTGGACAAATGTAACAGGGGCGTGGGTTTGTTTGTAATTATCCGCCAAATCTCTTATAATGGGTAGGGCGTGCCTACCCTTGATAACATTCTTATAAAATAAGGTAAAAATTTAACGCTTTAATCCATTTTTGCATGAAAAATGGCTATCCGACCACTTAATTCGGGTAGATTTTACGATTTTAACTTAATTTTTTAAAATTAAGTGGTCGGATTGTTTTTCATCGTCAAAATCCTTGTTGATATTTTAATATCAACGGCGGACTTTTCCTTGAAAAACGTGCGATTTCCCCTATTTTTCATTGCAAATACCAAAGGCAGGCACGCCCTAGACAATATTGAGATATAAATATGGCAAAAAAACCATCAAACCAAATCTGTGCCAACAAAAAAGCTCGCCACGAATACTTTATCGAAGAGACCTTTGAAGCGGGTCTATCGCTTGAAGGTTGGGAAGTCAAATCGATACGAGCAGGCAAAATGGCAATCACGGACGCTTATGTGATTTTTAAAAATGGCGAAGCGTTCTTGTTCGGGGCTCACATTCAGCCCCTACTGACCAGCTCCACGCACATCAACCCCGACAATATCCGCACCCGCAAACTGCTTTTGCACCGCAAGCAGATTGACAAACTCTTTGGCATGGTCAATCAAAAAGGCTATGCGGTCGTCCCTTTGTCCTGCTACTGGAAAGGCAGTCGAGTCAAATGCGAAATCGCCTTAGCCAAAGGCAAAAAACTCCACGACAAACGAGCCACACTCAAAGAACGTGATTGGCAAATGGATAAAAAACGTGGCTTTAAGGCGGACATGAGATAAATAAAGGGCGTGTTGCCCTTTATTTGTGTTGGGTGGATTTTAATCAATAAACAACAACTGAGTTAATTTGCTTTTTATTTTGCCTGATGAAAAATCCGCTTCAAAAACAAACTCGGCTTGGCACGGCAATGTTACATCTTTATACAGATGAAAATTCTCCGAACCCTTAATCTTAAATTGCTCAAAAGTATGACCAATAGCCCCTTCTCTGGTTTGGTTGTCTGTAAAAGGTCGAATTGCTGTAACCACCAAATTGTCATAATCAATAGAGCGTCCATAATTATTAAAAGTACCTTTTGATTTATGTAAACCGACAACGGTAAAAACAGGATTATTACTTGACATAGTATCACTCTCTTTTAAATGATTGGATAGATTTTGTTGAATTGGTTGATTGTTTAATAATGGATTTTGGCCAATTATCTTCTCCTTAGGATAAATCCAAGTTTTATTTTCCAAATGATGAATGATATAATTACTGATAAATGGATTGGGTATTTCCATGTCGGTATTTAAAAATATACTCAAATCAATTTCAATGGTTTTTATGCCCAATTTTTCAATAAAAGCTCTTTTTTCATCATGAATAAAATATGTAACCGCAATTTCTATAAATACCATATCGTCATCACTAATTGCAACCAAATCGGGTCTGATATTGCCGACATTTTGTTCGGGATTTATGGTGTGAAATTGCCATAATTTTTCATGTTTATCATCGCTATTTGGCAAGGCAGGTAGATAAATTTGTTTTTGTGTCATAATGACTTCTTTGGCATATTTATGTAAAATACTCTCAGGACTGATATAACAGCTTTCTTTATTGCTGGCATGGGCAAAATGATGTTCCTTAATATCACCTTTTTTGGCAACCACACTTTCGCCACATTCAAAGCAAAAACATTGGCAAGCCAAACCACGCTCTACTTGCTGGATATTAACTAATTGATTGGACTGATTAACAGCGATTTTCATTAACATGGACATACTCCGATTAAAAGATGAGTGTATTATCCAAATTTTTGATGAGCGAAAACACCCTAAAAACAGGGTAAAAAGGTTTTTACAAGGTTTAAGCATATGAAAAATAATGAAATTTTAATTTTTGAAAAACCCAATGAATTGTTAATAAGACAACCAAACAAAACGCAGTCTCGCACGCATTTGCAAATATTGGTTAATCGTGTCATGTCAGTATATGACAATCAACAAAAGAATTTAACACCCAAAATGACAAAATGGGATATTTTGGACGATGAATTTAAGGATGATAAAAACAATCCAAAATCATGTAATGCAGAGAGAATAAAACCAGAAAATATAAAAAAGGAATTACAAAGAGTTGTCTTTAACAACAACCAAATTATCTCTGATTTTTTAGAATTAGGATTTATGCCTGTTTTTAAAGAATACAAATCAGACGGCGGTCGCAATAATCCCAGCTATTATTGACTAGAGGTAGAAAAAATTGATAATGACAATCAAGCCATAGAAAGAGAAAACACAATAAATAAAGTTTATTATGAACACAGGGACAAGTCTTTGGTAAAAATATCTTTATTTTCAAAAATATTTTTTGATAAAAATTATGAGCTGCATATGTTTAGCTTTAAAGGAATTTTACTAATTGCAGTATTAATGCTTGGTTTTTTATTAACTTTATTTATCTTGGTTTTTTCCGTTATTTTTATGGCGTTAATTCAGCATTTGTTAAGCATTGGTTTATCTACTTTAATCATCTATTCATCATTTTTTGTTTTATTTTTCTATACTTTTTATTATTTTTATATTCCATTAAACAAAATCGTAACACATCGTATTGTTAAGGCTCCATTGTTATTCAAGTCTCTTACTCATGATAATGCCGAAATAGAATTTTTCGGAAAAACAAAAGACTATAAATACAACATTGCACGCATTACCGAAATCCGAGCAGTATGCCCGATTTGCACCGCACCGATTTTACTCATGAATGGTAAACCCGACCAATCCGCCCCATTGGTAGGAAGGTGCATAGAAGCTCCGCACGCTCATGTATACAGTTTTGACCGTGTTCTAATGACGGGGTATTTTTTGGGACATCCCATGTATTTACAAGAACAGCCAACCGATGAATAAACAAAAACCCCAATCGGCATTGATTGGGGTTTTGGGATTTAACTCACTTCTTCTTAGCAGGTCCTAGGAGCATACCCATTTGGCGACCTTCTACCTTGGGGGCTTGCTCTACGCTGGCTATCTCTTCGGTATCTTTGATGATACGTTCAAGTTGGGTTCGTCCAATCTCTTGGTGGCTCATCTCACGCCCACGAAAACGAATGGAGACTTTGACCTTGTCTTTGTCTTCTAGAAATTCAACGATTTTACGCAATTTGACCTGATAATCCGCTTCTTCGGTACCAGGGCGTAGCTTGATTTCTTTGACTTGGGTCTGTTTTTGGTTCTTTTTGGCTTCTTTGGCTTTTTGCTTTTGTTCGTACAAATAGCGTTTGTAATCCATGATTTTGCAGACGGGTGGTCTTGCGTCTGGCACAATCTCAACCAAGTCCAGATTGTTTTCACGAGCGGTCTCTAATGCCTGTTTTAGGCTTACCACGCCAAGCTGTTCGCCGTCTGCCTGTACTAGGCGGACTTCTTTGGCACGAATGTCTTCATTGACATTTAGACGATTTGACGGTTTAATGGGTCATACTCCAAATAAAAAGATAGACCCTTATTTTACTTAAAAATTGTGGGGATTTCAAGGGGTCTTGGAAAATAAAGCCACTTCAGCTCAGTTGTTTTAAGGGTAAATGGCGGACTTGGGGTGGTTTTGGTATTATTTTAATTAAGCCCAACATGCCTACAACTGCTTTTTATCAATGGTAAAACCCAGACCATCAATGACCCATTCATTGTTATTATTGAGCTTTGTACCTATGCCGATTTCACAATCTTTGGTAATTTTTTGATAATAAAAATTTGATAAAGGGTGGGGATTACCAAATAGTTGATAATTTTGCTCAGTTAATATATCATCAAAATCTTTGACTTCAAAATTTGGCGAAAATTCTAATATTAAAAATTGTACCTTATCTGTATTTCTAAGTTCAATTTTATCAACAAAAGTGTATTTAGATGCATTGGTTTTAATTGGTGTATAATAGCAAATGTTAAAAGCACCATTTTCACATTGTTCATCAAATGAACTGTTAAAATAGTTTTCCAAGTCTGATTTTGAATAATTTGACATTGATGAAAAATCATCAACCATTGTTAAAATAATATCAAGTTTTTGATTGTTGGTGGGATTTGCAAAACTTTGATTGTTCATTATGATTGCCCCGCAAATTAACAAAATTTTTAAACTTTTCATAAAATTTTCCTTAAAAAAATTATTTTATTACCATAACATACCCATACAAAAATACAAGCCATAATAAAAGCAATTGCCCATTGATTTGCTATGAATGATTTGACAAACTTATCCAAATCCGATACCATAGTAAAAATATCAATTTAGTAAGGCAAATTTATGACCGTACTTACTTTGCACATTCCTGATGAATTATCCACCCAAGCTGATAAATTTGGATTATTAAATGAACAATCCATTTTGCTTGCTTTTCGCCAATTTTTAGAACAAAAAAAGTCCAAAAAGCAAGAGCTTGGCGGAGCGGAAGGGTTGGTGAAATTTATGGCGGACGATTTTAATAGGTGATTGAAATGGTTGTTTGTTAATAGTTCCAATATTTGAGTAATAAGGTGCGAAATACAGACCTTATGATATCATTTAATGGATTTACTAACCCAATAATAAGCGAGATTGGGATAAATTATCACCAATATCATCAATTTTTGTTTTATTTTTAAAATAAAATATATCATCATGAGTATAGTCCATAATCCCCAATGCCATATCATACATATAGGGTTTGATGTAATTATTCACTTTTGATGATAATATTATTCCACCAGCTAACCCAACAACTGTTCCGCCGCCAAAGGTTGTACCACCTCTTGCTACATCAACCATCATTCCAGTCTTAACAGATGCCCCAATTAAAGCGGTTGTAACCCCATAACGGGATAAATAAACAATCGCCTTAATCATCTTAATCTTATCTTGTTGTGATTTGGAAACACCCTGATATTCGTTATTAACCTTTGACATTTCACTTAATAGTTTTATTCCTACAATAATCTCACCAAGAACAGGGATAAATTCTGCGGAACTGTCAAAGAAATCTGCACCGTGATTAGCAATTAATTGCTCTGCATTCTCTGCAATTTGTGTACTAAATTCTGCATTAGAAATGTCAATATTAATAAATTGATTGACTAATTCTGGGTGCATTGACAAAATTTTGTCTTGAATTTCGGTACTGGTAGCAAATAAAACATCAGGATTTTCAAGCATTCTATCTTTAACTTCATAGGCATAATTCTCTCCACCCATTTTTGCTTGCACTAATATTTCTTGACCATCAGCATTCACGCCTTTAATATCCCAAATGGGCTGTGTGGCACTTTCAGCAATGCTAAAAGTGTAGCCATCAAACTACTCACCAAGCCTATCAGTTAATTCTATTTCGTAAATTTTTCCTTTAATGCGGTCGATATAACTTGTTAGATTTTCTATGTCCGTATCAGCACCTTTTGCGAGCAGGTCTTGATATAAACTTTGATTTTCTGCTAAATTTGGATATTGACTAGCAAATCCTTCTGCAATGTTATCATCAACATTAAACTCATTAAAAGCATACAATAAGGCAACTTCGGTGGCAATACCGATTTCAATCGCTATACTTTCCTTTTTTTGAAGTTCTATTTCTTTAACCAGCGACTTTAAATTAACAAATTTTTTATCGCAAGGAATTTGTCTTAAATCGTCTATGTAGTTTACCGACCTCATAATTAACCCTTAAATAGTGCTATAATTATTGCAAATATTGCCAAACCAATTGCAATTTTGTTTAGTAATTTGCTGTTATTTTCTTGCTCATTTTGCTGTTGATTTAGAACTTCAATCTCTTGCAAAAGCTCTGTGTATTTTTTTGTGAGTTGTTGGTTGGTTTTTTCATTGGCTGAAATTTCTTTACCAATCTGCCCTTTTATCTGAACAATGGTTGTATTTAGTTTTTGGTATTGATTATCTGTATTTTGTTGGGTTTTTTCTATATTTTTTAAAATAGCTTGATATTTTAACTCATTTTGATTATGAATTTCAGAAGTTTTCTTAATGTCTTCTGATAGCTTTTGAGTTAATCTTGATAGTTCTTCTATTTTTTCCTCTATTTTTTGAATTTTTAATTCAAAATCTTCAAATGTCTTATCTATATTATTTAGAGCAGATTGATGCCTTAATTCATTTTGTTTTTGATTATCAGAAACTTTATTTACTTCTTCCGATAATGTTTGTATCTTGATATTTTGCTGATTGTTTTCTTGGTTAAGTAAGTCTTTGATTTCAGTAATGCTGACAATCAACCCTTTATAGCGAGTATCAATATCTTGCATTGTTACATCAAATAACTTAGAAAGCTCCTTACTATCATCTTGCAGTTCTTGGAAGTAAGTCTGTGCTTGATTGGATAAATTAGCAAAGCTCGTCTTAAGATTATCAATAACGCCAAGTTCTTGATTTAGCTTATTGTCTAAATCTTTTAGAGTTGTGCTTATTTGAATATTTTTTGATGAATTTTGTTGGCTTAATAGACTGGTTGTTTTTAGCTGTTCGTGCATTTCTAACACTCTTGGAATGAGTGCTTGGTTAATTTTATCTTGCTCTTCCCAAAATTTAACTTTTTCAACAATTTTAATATCTTTACTCATTTTTTACGCCACAATTATCCGTTGTTTTTTTTGAATTATATCAAATTTGCAAAAAAAAACAATTCTTTTAAATTTTTATAAAAAAATCCACCCAAAACACCCTTTGAGTGGATTTTAATATCAAGCCAAATTATTCGCTTTTTGGCTCAACCCTACCTTTCTTCTCAATCGCCCCATTTAACACTTTGACAAAGTTATCAAGCGACATACTTCCCAAATTCTTGCCTTCACGGGTGCGGACATTGACCGTGCCACTCTCCACTTCTTTATCACCCAAAATCAGCATGAACGGAATGCGTTCTAGGGTGCGTTCACGAATTTTAAAGCCAATTTTTTCGTTACGCAAATCGCTCACGGCACGATAACCCTTGGCATTTAGCTTGGCGACCACGTCATTCACGCTGTCCGCTTGCTTATCGGTGATGTTCATCACAACCGCTTGGGTTGGGGCAAGCCATGCTGGGAAAAAGCCTGCATAATGCTCAATCAAAATACCAATAAAACGCTCAAACGACCCCAAAATCGCACGGTGGAGCATGACAGGGCGTTCGCGTTCGCCCGATTCGCCCACAAATTCAGCATCCAAGCGCTCTGGCAAGTTAAAATCAAGCTGTAATGTGCCACACTGCCACACACGCCCTAGGCAGTCTTTTAGGCTAAATTCAATCTTAGGGCCATAAAACGCCCCTTCGCCTGCTTGTAGCTCCCAGTCAAGCCCTGCTTCGTCCAATGCGTCCGCTAGGTCTTTTTCTGCCAAGTCCCACAGCTCATCAGAGCCGACACGCTTTTCGGGGCGGGTGGAGAGTTTCATGGCGATGTTATCAAAGCCAAAATCCTTGTACACGTCAAGCGTTAATTTAATAAAATCAAGGGCTTCGGAGCGGATTTGAGCATTGGTACAAAAGATGTGAGCGTCATCTTGGGTAAAGCCACGCACACGCATAATCCCATGCAACGCCCCAGACGGCTCGTTGCGGTGGCATGAACCAAATTCGGCAAGGCGTAAGGGCAAATCACGGTAGGATTTTAGCCCTTGATTAAATACCTGCACATGGCAAGGGCAGTTCATGGGCTTAATGGCATAATCACGGTTTTCAGACGATGTGGTGAACATATTCTCGGCATAGTTTTCCCAATGCCCAGAACGCTCCCACAGACTTCTGTCCACGACTTGTGGCGTTTTGATTTCAAGATAGCCGTTATCCTTTTGGATTTTACGCATATACTGTTCTAGCACTTGCCAAATCGTCCAGCCGTTGGGGTGCCAAAACACCATACCGGGGGCTTGCTCTTGTAAGTGGAATAGCCCTAGCTGTTTGCCGATTTTGCGGTGGTCTCGCTTTTCGGCTTCTTCTATGCGTTTGATGTAGGCTTGCAAGTCTTTTTTGTCCGCCCACGCTGTGCCGTAGATACGTTGTAATTGCTCGTTTTTGGCATCGCCTCGCCAGTACGCACCGCTCATCTTGGTTAGGGCAAATGCCTTTAAAAAGCGAGTGTTGGGGACGTGCGGGCCTCGGCACATATCAATGTATTCTTGATGATAATATAGTCCCATGTGCGTTTCATCAGGCATATCTTCGACTAGGCGAAGTTTGTAAGTTTCGCCACGCTCCGAGAAGGTTTTGATGACCTCATCTCGTGGGGTCATTTTTTTAATCACATCATAATCTTGGTCAATGAGCTTTTTCATACGTTCCTCAATTGCCTTCATGTCCTCAGGCGTAAAGGGGCGTTCGCTATAGATGTCATAATAAAAGCCGTCCTCGATGACGGGTCCTATGACCATTTTGACCTCAGGGTAGAGCTGTTTGACGGCATGACCGAGCAAGTGGGCACAGGAGTGGCGGATAATCTCCACGCCCTCGGGATTTTTTGGGGTGATAATCTCTACGGTAGCGTCTGTTGTGATAGGGTCGCAGGCATCTACAAGCTGACCGTTTACACGCCCTGCCACGGTGGCTTTGGCAAGTCCTGCACCGATGTTTTGGGCGATTTGCATGACGGTGGTATGTCCGTCAAATTGTCTGATACTGCCGTCTGGCAAAGTAATGGCTACCATAGGATTCTCCTAGATGTGGCGTTGGTAGTGATATTTGTTACAATCAAATATATAACCGCTACCATGGATTGGTTTAAAAAGAAAAGTGCATACATGAACCGACCCCCAAATCT
>NZ_MXAN01000096.1 GCF_002027545.1 Moraxella lacunata | reverse complement strand
ACAATCATGATAGAATAAAGAGCAAATTAAAAGGACTAAGTCCTGTTAAGTACAGAAACTTAGTCCAATTAGGGTTAATACAACCACTTGCAACAACCTAACCTTTAATCTTATGTCTAAGATTTGGGGGTCGGTTCAAAAACGGCACGTTTTTTGGGTGTGTTATTCGCCCTTTTTTGCCAACGTCAGCGAGCGTACGGACAAATCCGACCCATTGACCCGAAACGGCAAAGGGCTGACAAACTGCCGAGATATCAAGCCAAGTGTCATCGCCAATGAGTATGTCTCTTGACCTGTGGAACATCCTGCACTCCACACCGAAAACATCGACGGGACATCGAACGATGGCGTCACCTTATGTCGCTCGGTGATGTAGGACTTATACAAGTCTCCGACAAATGCCAAAGACGGCTCATGGCGAAAAAACCGACTCTCAGTAATGAGTAGGTTGTCAAGTAACGACTGAGTCAAAGCCGACAATGGTTGCGATGAAATCATGTTGTCATGTTGTATGGTATCGTACAATTCATCAGCACTCATGCCATGATTTTGGGCGGTGATTGTAATGGCATGAATGAGCCAATTGTGTTGCACCGATGGTAACACAAATCCACAGATTTGCTCTATGTACGCTTGCCACAAAGGCAGATTCATCACGTCCCCCTATACCAACAATCAGCTGTCAGCAAAGACGTCATCATCATTTGACAACTTAAAGCCAGATACCGACTCTTGGAGTGCCGCTGCCATCTCATTTAGACGACCTACCGAACGAGCGGTTGCCATCGTACCTGATGATGTCTGAGATGTGATGTCTTGGATGATGTTCATCGTGCTAGAAATATGACCTGCTGATGTGGCTTGCTGACGAGCAGCATTTGAGATGTTTTGAATCAAGTCTGCCAATGTATTTGATACGGTTTGCACCTCATCTAGTGCTTCACCAGCATCTTTGGCAAGTTTGGCACCTTTAACAACTTCTGCGGTGGTTGATTCCATGGATGATACCGCTTCATTGGTATCTGCTTGAATGGTTTTTACCAGTGTTTCAATCTGACGAGTTGCAGCAGCAGAACGTTCCGCCAGTCGCTGAACCTCATCGGCAACAACAGCAAAACCACGACCAGCCTCACCTGCCATCGATGCTTGAATGGCGGCGTTCAAGGCTAGGATATTGGTTTGGTCAGCAATATCGTTAATCAGACCGACGATATCACCAATCTCTTGTGATGATTCACCCAGACGCTTGATACGCTTGGAAGTTTCTTGGATCTGATTACGAATGGTATTCATGCCCTCAATGGAACGCTGTACCACGTTCGCACCATTTTGGGCGATGGCAACCGAACGCTGGGCAACCGATGCAGACTCTGATGCGTTCGCTGATACCTGATCAATAGAAACCGCCATTTCATTAATAGCAGCAGATACACCAGCAATCTCTTGGGCTTGATGCTCAGATGCTTCGGCAAGTTCCACAGCGGTCATCTGTGTTTGTTGTGATGACTGAGCAACTCGGTCGGCGGTGGTGTTAATGGCAAGTACCAGCTGACGCAGTTGGTCAATGGCAAAGTTCACCGAGTCGGCAATCGCCCCTGTAAAGTCTTCTGATACGGTGGCATTTACGGTCAAGTCACCTTCTGCCAAGTCACCCAATTCGTCAAGCAGTCGCAAAATCGCCATTTGCGAGCGTTCGTTTTCTTCTTGGATTTGTCTGGCTCGTGCCGCTTCTTGTTCCATCTCTTGACGCTGACGCATGTTTTCTTTTTCGATGATGCGTAGCTCTTGACTGCTCTGTTGTCTTAGTAGGCGATACAAGGCAAATGCCAAAGTCAGGGCACTAAGTAGCAATAAAAGTGCAGGGATTAGAATGCTTTTTTGGGTGATGATGCCACGGTCAATCTTAGACAGCTGTTCTTGGGTCTTGGTGGCAAGGTCGGTGAGTGCTTGGGCAGATTCACGAGATTGGATGGTGGGATCACTTAGGTCAGCCAGCTGGCTGATGACAGGCTCTACCATCTGCTGATAGGTGCCATCGATGGTTTGTAAGGACGGGGAGACTTGCCCAAAGACCGCTTGCTGGTTGTTTAAGATGCGTGCAAAATCTGCCACTTCTTCTTTAAACTCATCGGTATTGGTGCCGGTGCTACTGGTCAATGCCGCCATTTTTTCACTGACGCGTTCAAGGCGTAAAATCTGCTCTTGGATTTCTTTGATGGTGGCAGATGACAGTCCCACTTTCATGGCTTGGTCGGTAACACTGGCATACTGCTCTTGCATTTGGCGGGCGGCGTCTTGGACTTGTTTTTGTAGGTCTTGCAAGGCATTGACGTCGTTTTGGTGTGCGACGATATAATCCACACTGCCTTTTTTGGCTTGCCAATCACTGCTGATGGCGTTGATTGCCCCTGCATCGCCCACCATTTTGTTGTTTTGTAGGCGTGACAACGCTGACTCATAGGACTGCACGTCTGCCAGAAGTTTGGCATAAGCGGCTTTACTGACATCAAAATCACGAGAAAACGTGGCATCATTGACATCTTTGACGATATTTACCGCACTGACTTCTAGCTGATTGACATCACCAAGATAATCGGTTACTTTTAGGAGCGAATACGCCAAATATGCCAAGCTAAACATGGCAATGAACCCAGAGATGATGAGTAGCGTCCACCACTTTTTCTCTGAATCTGACGTTGGTGCGACCGCTAGGGGTTCTGAGACTTTGCTCACATCATTCATTTTGCTTATCCTTTTAAAACCGAGCCACTTATCGCTGCTGCCCGCTTTTGCTTAACTAATACAACTCATCAATTCCACCACTTGTTGATGAAATGCTTTTGATTGGTTTTACATTTGCTCAAACACACTGGGCGTTTTACCCTATAACACAAATGATATTTTTAGAAATATTTATGACACAATTTGTCATTGGCAAAAAAATTTTGGCACATTGGCAATGTCTTGATTTTATAACCAACGCTTAGGTTGTCAAAATCAAAAGCACACCATCAGCCTAATGCTGCATTTAGATACTCGGTATCATGAAACAGCAAAGATGGCATGACCACATGCCATGCCTTATCATCTTTGACAAATCTGCCGTGATTGTACGGAGCAAAGGGCGACTCTTCGGGCAAAGGCACATCTTGGTATTCACTGCCCGAAAATTGCACCATGCCTGTCACTTGATCCACCAAAATGCCCGAAAAAAAGCCATCTTGGTCAATGACCATCACCTTTTTGTTTTTAAGGCGTTCACGACTGTCAATGTTTAAAAATTTTGCCAAATCCGCCAGTGGCAACAGTCGCCCCCGCACGTTCGCCACACCAAGTAGCCATGGCTTGGTCAGTGGAATGGGGGTCAGCTCAGGCAGTGCCAAAATCTCAGACACTTCACCCATCGGGGCGACAAATTCTTGTCCACCTACTTCAAAGGCAATGCCAATCCACTGCGTATAGTCCGCATCGTGTCGCCCTGTTGCCCGAGCCTTGGCAAGGTCGGCAAGACGCAATAACTCAATAAAACCAGACGACGCCACGGCTTACTCCAATACAGAGTGAATGACTCTGATTAACTCTTCTTCGTTAATGGGCTTGGTTAGGTACTCTTTTGCCCCTTGACGTTTGCCCCACACACGGTCTGTCTCTTGATTTTTGGTACTGACAATAATCACAGGAATGTGGGCGGTTTTGGGTTCACGAGTGATTTTGCGAGTGGCTTGAAAGCCGTTCATCTCAGGCATGACGATGTCCATCAGCACCACATCGGGCATCACTTCAATCGCTTTGGCACAGCCATCTTCGCCATTGTCTGCTTCAAACATCTCAAAGCCGTTTTTGACCAAAATCTCACGAAATCGCAACATTTCTGTTGGTGAATCGTCCACTACTAATACTTTTGCCATGTCTGTCTCCGATAAATAAAAAGTCTCGCTAGGTGTCTTACCCAATTAGCGAAAACGACTGATGGTCGCAAACAGGTCTTCTTTACTAAATGGCTTGGTCAAATACTCGTTAGAACCCACGATACGTCCACGAGCTTTGTCAAACAGACCGTCCTTGGATGACAGCATAATGACAGGCTTTTGGGCGTATTCTGGGTGATTTTTAATCATAGAACAGGTTTGGTAACCGTCTAGGCGTGGCATCATGATGTCCACAAAGATGATGTCAGGATTGGTCTCGACGATTTTTGATAAAGCATCAAAGCCATCAACAGCGGTAATCACTTCACAGCCTTCTTTTTGCAGTAGGGCTTCGGCGGTACGGCGGATGGTTTTGGAGTCGTCAATAATCATGACTTTAAGACCAGCAAATTCACTCACGGGATTATCCTTTTGTTTGAAAATGGATTGTAAATTTAGAAATTGGTTAAATTTTGACAATATTTTAGTCAGTAAAAACCTACTTTACTTTTTAACACAAATAAGGCAAATTTTCCACTATTTTTTGACAAAACAAAGGATTTATGGGCTAAAAATATGATACGATAGCAGGGTATTTTACTGACTCTTTTTCGCTGATTGTAACATTGTCATGAACTCAACCATCACCCCATCTCTTTTGCTGTATTTTCGGTCACTGTCCGCCCTTGTGGTGCTGTCATTATTGGTGAGTGCCTGCGAGCCTGTGCCTGATGCTAAGCTGACCGATTTGTCTAGCTTTGATGACAAGCACGAGCGAGATGGGCTGGTACATGGCAACACGGCTGTGCGACCACCCACCGATGCCGATAACGCCAAAATCGCCCTCAATGGCGATAACATAACCCTTGCCACCGCTCATGTCATGGCAATCAAATCCGAGCGTTATCAGCCCGCCTTTCGCCTAGAAGGGGTTATCATCCCCCACAAGCAAACAACCATCACCCTGCCCCAAGATGGCAAACTTGACCGCATGCTTGTCAAAGTGGGCGATACAGCCAAGGTAGGCGACATCGTGGGCAAGTTTTATCAAGAAACCGTCACTTTTGCTGACAACCCCGATAACAGCTCCGATGACAGCCTAGATAACAACAAAAGTGATGACAATGCCATCGCCGATGATGCCAATAAGCCTGCTGACAATACCACCAATGCCAAGCAAAACACAAATAAAACAGAAAATATAAAAACATCCGAAAAATCACAAGACCAATCTAAAAACACAGACAAAATCAGCCCCCAAGAGCAGGCTGATGACACCAATGATGAAATACCAACAGCCCCCATCATCACCAAAACCCCCTTTGACGTCAAAAGTCCGATGACAGGCAAGGTAGATGCAATATTCATCGATGACAAAGACAAAACCCACCCCCAGACCACGCCCGTGCTAGTCGTCTCTGATGAGCGGTTTATTAAGTTTATCAGCCCCTTGCCTGCCGACTTTGCCGACTATCTTGCCATCGGTGACGGGGTGAGTTTTGACACCGAAGACGGGCGAAGTTTTGGCGGTCAGATACAAGAGATTGCCCCCAACCCCAAAGTGCGTGGCATGATGGAAATCCACGTCGCCATCAAACCCGAGCAAGCCAAAAAAGCCAAACTCACGCTTGGCGAGCGGGTCGGCGGTTATGTCAATTATGGGCAAATCGATGTGGGCGTACTCGTGCCTGCCTTTGCCATTTTTGATGATGAGCTAAACCCCATGGATTTGTCCGAGCTGACCAAACCACCCTATCGCCCTGCCACACCCCGCCCTGCATGGCTGTGGACAGTAGGACAAGATGAACGCTTGGCTTTATCCAAAATCGTCGTCATCGAATATCAACCCGAAAGCGACCAATATCTCATCGCAGGCATTGCCTTAGATGGCTTGGTCGTTCTTGCCGACTTGCCCAAACAGGCTCATGGCGGACGAGTACGTTTAAAATAATCCATCCGCCCCAATCTCACAATCATCTGTAACAATAGTTACAAAGAGTGGGTAAATGTAGGCAAAATCGGCTAAAATACGCTCCGTCATTTTAATTAAATAACAATTTACCCCTTGCCAAAGTGAATAAATATTGGCAAGATATAGCCATGATTTTTTCGCCCTTATTTTTGGGCGTCTTTATATCTTTACAAAAGACAATTTAAATACTATTTGACATAAGGCATGACCATGACCAAGCAAATCCTACTCATCGAAGACGACCCAGATTTGGCAGAGCTTATCAGCGACTATCTGTCCATGAACTATTATGAAGTTCATCACGCCCCCACCGCCCAAGAAGGGCTTGACCTACTAGAAGCCAAAGAGCGTGACATTAACCTTATCGTGCTTGACCTAATGCTCCCTGACATGGATGGCATGCAAGTATGCCAAAAAGTGCGGGCATCTAAAAATGTAATGATTAATAAAGCACCCATCATCATGCTCACCGCCAAGGGCGATACCACCGATCGTGTCTTAGGTTTGGAGATGGGAGCGGATGACTATATTTCCAAACCCTTTGAACCTCGTGAACTGCTCGCACGTATTCGTGCGGTGTTACGCCGTCATGAGACCCCCAATCAAGCCGATACTGACTCAGGCAGTCTTAGCTTTGGGCGTTTGACGGTGTTTCCTGACAGCCATGAGGTAACCATTGATGATAACATTGTCCGTCTGACCACGCACCAATTTCAGCTACTCCACTACTTTGCCACTCATGCAGGAAAAGTACTAAACCGTGAACAGCTCTGGCAAGCCATGCCCAATGACGACAGTTCAGAAAATATTGACCGTGCCATTGACGTGCATATCTCACGCCTTAGAGCCTTGATTGAAGACAATCCCCGTCAGCCCAAACGTATCATTACCGTGCGTGGCGTGGGTTATCAGTTCGCCACTGACCAAGTATAATCTTACCAAACATCCAATTCTTATGGGATTGGATGTTTATTTTTTAATGGCGGTTTAATAAATATATCAACCAAACCAATACCCTGTTAAACTGCCATTTTATTTTAAATCCACTTGCTACCATCCATGCCCCACAGAAACAACCCACCGCCCAGCTTTGGTTTTCGCTCGCTGTTTGCACGGCTGTTTATCAGCGTGTTTTTGGCGATTATCGCCTTTGCCATTGCCATGATTTTGCTTGCCCAGCTTGTTCATAACAACTCCGACAGCATGAAATCTAAGGTTATCGCAGGGCAAATTATCGGACAGATTGACCCATTTTTGATAGAAGTGGATGATGCCATGTTGGGTAACGATCGTTTACAAGCCCGATTTATTCTTGCTGTGGTCAAAAAGAGCTTTGATATCTTTGATGAGAGCCTAGAAGCCAAAATCGGACTGTATGACAAAAAACGCAATCTCATCTTAAAAACCGAAAACAGCGAACTGCCCGAACGTCTGCCCCCCACCCCGTCATGGCTTGCCCAGACCTTGCCCACCCTATCGGGCAACGACCCACATCATGTCATCTTAAAGACCAGTTCAGGCTACTGGGTGTGGTATGAGAGCCGAAAACCACCCAAAGAGCGTCCATTTTTGGGTGTGGTTAATTTCTTTACTGGCACACTGCTACTCATTCTCATCATGACAGCAGTGCTGTGGGGCATCACTCGCAACATGACATGGCGACTAGACCAGATGAGTCGCAAGATGGCAAAAATGGGCGATGGTGATTTTAGCGTACGTGTTGATCAAACAGGCAATGATGAAATTGCCATGCTTGCCTATGGCTTTAACCAGTCTGCCGAGAAAATAGAGCGACTTATCAATGCCAACAGCCTGCTTCTTGCTCACGCCAGTCATGAGTTTAGGACGCCGATTACTCGGATTCGCTTGCAGATTGAGATGATGGACATGCTCACCCAAAAGCTCGACCCTGACGACAAAGCCAAATTTGATAAGCGTGCCTGTGCCATCAACCGTGACCTAACAGGACTCAATGACTTGGTTGAGAGCATTTTATTGGTGAGCCGTCTGGACGCAGGTCATGCCCTACAAGCCAATGAGAGCGTAGATTTGGTAGAGCTTATCAAAAGCGAATGCCAGCACTACACCGAAGCGACGCTCTTTGCTGAGCCTGTAATGATGATGGCACAGCCCAAACTACTGATACATTTGGTGCGTAATCTCATCAACAACGCTCTCATCCACGGCACGCCCCCAGTAGAGATTTATGTCTATGGCTCACCAAGTCTGACAGAGGCGGGCGTTATCCCCAAAGCACTCATTGAGCTTAGCAAAGATGATGAATACATGAACACGCCTACCACCTATGACATCACAACCACGTGCAACATAGAAGATAAGGAACTGGCAAGCCATCTTAATATAGATGATGAGGGACAAAACGACCAAGAGGCAAGCAAATCCATCAGTATCAACGAAAACAATAAAACCTCAGAGCAGTCCATTCAAGATACGCCATTAGAGAAGCACACCCGTGCATTTTTTAAACTACTCTCTCGCAACAAAGATAAGGAGCATGGCAAAAAAAATCTCTATGCCATCATGGCGGTCATCGACCAAGGAGCTGGCATTCCTGTGGATAAGCGTGAAGATATTTTCAGCCCCTTTGTGCGACTAAAACAGGAGAAAAAAGGTTCAGGATTGGGTTTATCATTAGTTACCCAAATCATTCAAGCTCATGGGGGCAGTATCAGCACCGACACATGGCAGGGCAAAACCCGCTTTTTGGTGGTGTTGCCGATGAATCAGGATGGTTAAAATTCACGATAAAGCGACAGATACACTCGCTGATTTTGATATTGATATAACTGGGGAATATTGCTTGTTACGTCCTTATAAACCCAATTTAGCGTGGGTCTCATGCCTTTATATTGCCATTTTGGATTAAATAATGACACATGATGGGTCTTTTCTTTATCTACTCTCGGTATGGAGATGAGTTCGTGATTATTATCAAACTCTCTTTTACTTGTTAAATAACGAGCTTGCAAACCAATACTATCATTCACATGATATTCCATACCTGCCATTGCACCTGATTTTTGATTATCATATTGATGATTTTCAGTATTTTCTATTTGATGATTTAACCCAAAGAATGTGGCATGGCGATTTTTATGATAAAAAACCGCTCACCCTAAGGCAAGCGGTTTTATCATTACTCATAATGTGCGTGCCACTTCATGAATCTCAAAGACTTCAATCTTATCACCCACGGCCACATCATAGCCTTTGACCGCCAGACCGCATTCCATGCCTGCTTTGACTTCATTAACATCGTCTTTATAGCGACGCAATGATTGTAGCTGTCCTGTAAAGATAACTTTGTCATCACGCAAAACACGGATGGGCTTGTTGCGATAAATCGTGCCTTCTTGTACCATACAGCCTGCTGCTGCCCCAAACTTGCTAGAACGGAACACATCACGCACCTCGGCAACACCCAAGATTTTTTCACGATGCTCAGGGGCAAGCATGCCACTCATCGCTGCTTTGACATCATCAATCAAGCCATAAATCACACTATAATAACGAATGTCAAGTCCTGCCTCATCTGCTTTACGCTTACCTGCTGTATCAGCACGCACGTTAAAACCAAGCAATACCGCCTCACTGGACTCTGCTAAGATGACATCAGATTCAGTAATAGCACCCACGCCTGAACTAATCACACGCACCTTGACCTCATCTGTTGACAGGTCATCCAAAGCACCCAGTAAGGCTTCTAGTGAACCACGTACGTCTGTTTTTAGAATGAGATTTAGGGTTTTTGCTTCACTGCCCATGTTGGCAAACATATTTTCCAGACGCATTTTGTTTTGGCGTTCAATCAAACGCTCACGCTCGCGAGCGATACGAAAATCCGCCACTTCACGGGCTTTTTTCTCATCAGAGACCACCAAAAACTCAGAACCTGCCATCGGTGCATCAGGCAAACCCAAAATTTCTACAGGAATGGATGGCCCTGCTGACTTGATACGCCCACCATTTTCATCGGTCATGGCACGTACTTTACCATAAAACTCGCCTGCCAATACAAGGTCGCCTTGTTTTAATGTGCCTTTTTTGACCAGTAGGCTTGCCACAGCACCACGCCCTTTGTCTAGGCGGGATTCAATGACCACACCTTGGGCAGCACCATCCACAGGGGCGGTCAGTTCCATAATCTCTGCTTGAATACTAATGGTATCTAGCAGCTCATCAATGCCCATGCCTGTTTTTGCAGAGACTTTGACCAGTGATGTATCCCCACCCCACGCATCCGTGATGATTTCTTTGACTGACAGCTCATTTAGCACACGCTCTGGGTCAGTGGTATCTTTATCCATCTTGTTCATGGCGATAATGATTGGCGTGCCAGCAGCTCGTGCATGGTCGATGGCTTCTTCGGTCTGTGGCATAACCCCATCATCTGCCGCCACCACGATGACCACGATGTCGGTCGCCTGAGCCCCACGTGAACGCATGGCGGTAAAGGCAGCGTGACCAGGGGTGTCAAGGAAGGTAATCACACCACGGTCAGTCTCAACATGATACGCTCCGATGTGCTGGGTAATACCACCGGCTTCACCGCTTGCCACTTTGGTTTCACGGATTTTGTCCAGTAGTGATGTCTTACCGTGGTCAACGTGACCCATGATGGTAACGACAGGCGGACGCGTTTGGACGTTGCCTTGTTTCTCGGTAGCGGCCTCTTGTAGGTCATCTTCTAGTTGGGTATCAGACACAGCGATGAAGTTATGCCCAAACTCTTCAATGACTAAGGCGGCAGTGGTTTGGTCGATGACATCACTCTCACGTACCATCTCGCCCATTTTCATGAGTGACTTGATGACTTCACGCACTTTAACTGCCATTTTTTGGGCAAGGTCAGACACAACAATCTGCTCACCCACTTCAACATTATGGATGATTTTTTCCACAGGCATTTCAAACTTATGTTTGCTTGCTTGTGATGATTTTAGACCACGTGACTTGGGTCTGATTTCAAGCTCTTCTTTGCCTTTTTTCTTACCGCCTTTGGTACGGCTTGATGTACTGCTGGCACCACGTTTAATCTCACGACGCTCTTTTTCAAAAGACTCTTCTAATGCCGCCCCAACCAAACCTGCCGCCAAAGGTTCATCTTTACGCACAACAGCACTTGGCACCTCGTCTTTTTCGCTATAACGATTTGCCATTTGTTTCATCTGCTCCAAAGTGCGATTTTGGGCATCAATGGCGGCACGACGGCGATTCTCCGCCTCTATCTCACGCAGTTTTTGCTCTTCGGCTTCACGGGCAAGGCGAGCTTGACGTTCTTCTTCGGTCTCGCTCTTGGCAGGTTTGGCGGGTTGTTTTTTGGCTTTGTCTACCTTGATCTCTTTTTTGTCAGATTTTACGTCACTCTTGGCAGCTGTGCCTTTTTTGACCACAGATGAGCTGACCACGCTGTCGTCTTTATCGGCTTCATCTTTTTTGGCTTTTTTGACAACCACAGACGCACTGGGCTTACTCTCGCCACCATTTACACTGCCCGAATTGGCGCGCATGGCAGCCAGTGTCGCCTCTTGGCGTTTGACAGCTTCTTGTTTGGCACGCTCTTCGTTTTGCTTGGCTTCTAGGGCGGCAATGGCTTTGGCTTTTTCGGCTTCACGCTCGGCTTGGGCTTTGACCTGCTCGGCAGCTAGGTCAGGTTTTTGGATGTCAAACTGCTTTTTCTTGGCACGCACGACATTGATGTTTTGGGCTTTGCCGGTGGTGGTGGTGATTTTTTTGGTGGTAGTGGTTTTTTGAGTCATGCCAATGCGGGTCTTTTGGGCTTGACCATGACTTTGTTTTAAAAACGCCACCAACGTCGCCTGCTCATCGGTTGAGACGGTGTCATCTTCGCCACGAGTGGGCAGACCTGCGTCTTTTAGTTGTTTTAAAAGCACGTCAGTGGTAATGTTAGAGTCTTTTGCTAATTCTTTTACGGTTTTTGTCGCCATTGGTTTACCTAAATTTGTTTGGTTATTTGATGAATGATTTTATCATAAAATGATGAATTTGGTGAAAATGGATGGGCAGGATGAGTCTTATTCATCCCCATGTTACCCTCCATTTTTACAAGTTGCCAAATTCTCACCAACCAAATTTGGCAATGTCCTTACGTACTCATGGCAGTACGCCCCATGACGCACGCATGGTTATTCAAACCATGACTGACGTGCTGCCATAATCAGCCTACCCGCCAGCTCACTGCCCATGCCTTCGATGTCTTCGATGTCAAACACCGCTTGTTCGGCTAGGTCGTCAAGGGTAATGATGTCACGCTCCGCCAGTTTATAAGCAATGGCAGGGGTCATCTCTTCTAGGGCAAGTAGCTCACCGCTAGGCTCTTTGATGTTTTGCTGTTTGATAAGCTCATCATTGATGATGACTTCTTTGGCACGCTCTTGGATGGCACCGATGGTCTCATCATCCAAACCATCAATGTCATAGAAAGTCTCAGCAGGCACATAAGCCACTTCTTCGATGGTGGTAAAACCAATCTCCGCCAATGCCTCTGCCAAATCTCTGTCCACTTCCAAACGCTCGTAGAACAGCGTGATAATCGCCTCAGACTCGCTTTTTTGGCGTTCTAGGTATTCAGATTCTAGCATCATGTTGAGCTTATAACCAGTCAAATCAGACGCCAAACGCACGTTTTGACCTTGTGAACCGATGGCACGAGCCAACTGGTCGTTCGCCCCAAAGATGATGTCGGCAGTTTGGTTATCTTCATCTAGCACGATACTAGACACGTCCGCAGGCTCCAATGAGCTGATGATGTACTGAGCAGGGTCATCGCTCCACACCACGACATCGATACGCTCGCCATCTAGCTCTTGTTGCACCGCTTGGATACGAGTGCCACGCATGCCGATACACGCCCCCACAGGGTCGATACGGCTGTCGCCTGTTTTTACCGAGATTTTGGCACGCAAACCGGGCAGACGAGCCACATCACGAATCTCAATAATCCCTTCGCTAATCTCAGGGACTTCTTTGGTCATCAAGGCAACAAGCATCTCATTGCTCGTACGAGATAGCACGAGCTGACTGCCACGCCCATCACGATTGACCTTGGCAAGTAGTGCCGTAACACGACTCTTAGGGCGTAGCATTTCACGGGGCAAGGTTTGGTCTCTGGCAAGATAACCCTCCGCCCCGTCGCCTAAGTCAATGACATAACCATCACGGCTTGCTTTTTTGACTTCGCCCGTGATAAGCTCACCCACACGAGCTTCAAAAGCATCGGCAATCAAAGCACGTTCAGCTTCACGGATTTTTTGGATGATGACCTGCTTGGCTTGGGTGGCGGCGATACGCCCAAATTCAATTGATTCAATCTGCTCTTCGATAATATCACCAATTTGGTATTCATCCTCATCCAAATCACTGATCGCCTTTTGACAAGCAGGCATCTCATGGTCTTCATCTGCCACAACCGTCCAGTAGCGATAAGTGTCATAATCACCTGTTTTGCGGTCAATAGCAACACGTACTGCCACCTCAGGTTGGTCGGTATAAACCTTTTTCTTGGTTGAGAAAACAAGTGCTTGCTCAATCGCCTGAAAAATATCATCAGGGTCAAGCCCTTTTTCATTACTGACGGTCTCAACAACGGTCAAAATCTCACGGCTCATTGCTTATCCTTAGGTTAATTGATTAATAACAACATCAATCTTGATAAATCAAATTGGCTTTATCCACATTATCAAAAGCGATGTCAAATTCTAGTCTATCTTCGGTGACCACATTCATGCTCGTCTCACCCGCACTCACCAGACGACCGACGACCTTACGGCGTTTGGCGTCGCCTTGCCCGATGGCGTGAATCAGACGCAAACTGACGGTCTCACCCACAAACATCGCCACCTGCTCAGGGGTAAACAGCGGACGGTCAAACCCAGGGCTTGACACTTCTAGCACATACTCACCAGCAATGGGGTCATGCACTTCTAGTACGCCTGAGACTTGGTGATTGACCGCTGAGCAGTCCTCAATGGTGATATGCTCGCCACGCTCACGGGCATCGGCATTTACTTCGATATAGATACGAAGTAGCGATTTACGCCCTTGGGGCATAAACTCAATCCCCCAAAGCTCTACGCCACAAGCGGACACCGCAGGGGCAATCATTTGGGTAAGTTCAGCAATCTTGCTAGATGGTTTCATTTTGGCTTGGTTAATCCTATGTTAAAGCACAAATTAAAAATCAAAAGAGTTAAAAGCGGTTTGGCAAATTGCAAATACAAAAAAACCCACAAAACACGTTGGTGGGCTAAAATCATTGCTCGCCGACATCTTAACCATGTTTACTTTATCAAGTTTAAAAAATAATGATAAATTTATGGAAAGATACCTTATTTTACAATTTTATAAATAATTTTAAATAAGGATTTAAAAAGTGGTAGCGGGGGCTGGATTTGAACCAACGACCTTCGGGTTATGAGCCCGACGAGCTACCAGACTGCTCCACCCCGCATCAATTTAGAACGCCATTATAGCACGCTTTTTGACATTGTCAAGAAAAAATTTAACTTTTTTAAAATTAATTCATCTTAGACAAATCCATCTTAGGGTCAAGCTGATAGACCAAAAAAGTTCCAAACGACACAAGTGCCGTGATGATAATACCCAGCTTTAACACAGGGCTGACATCAAACAAACTTAACAGCAATCCGCCAAAAATCCCCACACTAAACTGCAATGCCCCTTGCATGGCAGACGCCATACCTGCCCGCTTTTTTTGATATGCCAAAGCGATGGCGGTCGCGTTAGGCTGAGTAAACCCAAGCCCTGAAATACAACAAAATATCGCCATAAACACCAGCGGAAAATACGCAAGCCCCGTTAATGCCAACACCAGCAGACAACTGGCAGAGACAAGTTGCATGAGAGCCCCAAAGCGTAGCAGTTGCACAAGGCGAAAACGACTGGTCAAAAACTGATTGACCTGCGTTAAGGCAATAAAGCCAAAGGCATTTGCCCCAAAAGCGATGGCAAACTGCTTTTCAGATAAGCCAAAATTCACCATAAATAACTCGCTTGAAATGGACAGATAAATAAAGAATGCCCCTTGTAGTACGCCCCCTGCAACCGCAGGAATGATGAACGTCTTGTCCTTGGCTAAGTCAAGATAAGAGGCAAAAGTTTGGCTAATCGGTTTGGTATTGCGATTTTCTGGGGCGAGCGTTTCTTTTAAAAACAGCTTGGTCAAGATGATATTAAATATCCCATAACCTGCCAAAAACCAAAACAGAGCATGCCAGTCGGCAAATCCCAAAATCAACGCCCCCAAACTCGGGGCAAGTATCGGAGCCAACCCCATGACCAGCACCATGAGACTAAACGCCCTTGCCCCCTGTATGGGGTTTAGGGTGTCACGAATGGCGGCACGGGTTACCACGGCTGTCACGCACGCCCCCAACGCCTGCAACGTACGGGCAGCAAACAGCACCAGCTCACTGGTGGTGGTCGCACAGATGACGGACGCCACCACAAATATCGTCATGCCCATGTACATGGGTAGTACTCGCCCCACCCTATCCGAGAATGGTCCATAAAACAGTTGCCCGAACACCAAACCAATAAAGTAAAACGGCACTGATTTGGACACTTCGGACACACTCACGCCAAAATCATCCGCCATGGTCGGCAGAGCAGGCAAATACATGTCAATGGCAAGCGGACCGATGGCAATCATCACGCCCATCATCATCACCCACAGGGTGGGAAAGGGCTTGGCGTGTGCCGCTTGGTCTTGGGAATTATTATGTGGCATATTAATATCACTTATCTTAATGCTGACTGATGGGTATGGTTATTGGTTATTATTATGTCAATCAGCCAAATTTTTTAAAACAAAAACAAATGAGAAAATCCGACTATTTTACCATGATTTGCCCCATTTGACGGTAAAAAATTGCAATACCGACATTGACTGTTTAATCTTGAAAAAATCTCATCTTATATTGAAAATATTGAAATTGATTAATCATGGACAGTTTGTTATATTTTTATTAGGGCAATACGCTCGGTATGACATTTAGTTAGTATGACCATTAAATAATCACCCACCAGATGACCACACCATGACGACGCATCAAACCAACCTAGCCCACGCCATCAGCCACACCCCCATGAGTGCCTATCAATGGCTCATCGTTGCCCTGGCCGTTCTTTTAAATATGTTAGACGGCTTTGATGTGCTGGCGATTGCCTTTACCGCCAAAAGCATCCAAACCGAGCTTGGGCTAACAGGGGTGCAAATCGGTACGCTCATGAGTGCAGGTTTTATTGGCATGGCAATCGGCTCTATGGGACTGGCTCCCTTGGCGGACAAATTTGGCAGACGTCCACTACTTATCATCGCAACCGCCCTATCGGCACTGGGCATGTTTATGACGTATTTTTCGCACACAACCCAATCCATTGGCTTTTGGCGCGTGATAACAGGAATTGGCGTGGGCGGCATTTTGCCATGTACCAACGTCATCGTGAGCGAATACGCCAACCAAAAATGGCGTGGGCTTGCCATTGCCATTTATGCTTGTGGTTTTGGTATTGGGGCGATGCTTGGCGGGCTGTCAGCGGTCATGCTCCAAGATGAATTTGGCTTTCGTTCGGTATTTATGACAGGGGCGGTATTGACAGGGCTGGCACTGGTGGCACTCGTTAGCCTATTGCCTGAATCGGTGGATTTTTTAAACCAAAAACAACCTGCCAACGCCCAAACCAAACTCACCAAAATCGCCCACAAAATCGGCAAACAAGGCAACTGGCAACTGCCCACCCAAAATCAATCTGCCAAAGCCAAAGCACCCATCAGCCAATTGTTTGCCAAAGGTCAGCTAAAAACCACGCTGCTTATTTGGGCGGCGTTCATTGCTGTGATGTCCTCTTTTTATTTTATCAGTTCATGGACACCTGCTCTGCTAGAATCATCAGGACTTGCCAAAGAACAAAGCCAAAAGGTTGGCATGGCAATCAGCATTGGCGGTACGATAGGCTCGCTCATCTTTGGTTTTTTGGTGAGTAAATTTACCCCAAAATCCACACTCATGGCGTTTGTTGTGCTGTCATCTTTTGCCATCATTGGTTTTGTGTTTAGCCCAACATTAACTCTTGCCCTTATCTTTGCCATTTTGGTCGGCAGCCTTGTCAATGGCTGTATCACGGGGCTATATACCATTAACCCCACGCTGTATGCCCCAGAATTTAGAAGCACAGGGGTTGGCACGGCAATCGGCGTGGGGCGTATTGGTTCTATCGTCTCGCCCATGCTGGCAGGGAAACTGTTGGATGTGGGTATTGGCAAAGATGATTTGTATCTTGGGGCGAGTGGTTTTATTTTATTGGCACTGGTGGCGTTATATTTTTTAAAGCCAAATGAGCGTTGATTTTTATCTTATTAAATACGAATATATGATATAACCCACTATTGATTTTACGGAGATACGTAAGTTTATGAATAATGAAGAAAATGAGTATTTCAATTTTATTGTTATAGGTTCTGATGAGAATTTTGTGATTGAAAATAATGAAATATCATTATGGATATCAAGATTCTTGGAGTATACTACCGATGAAATCAAAGAGTTATTTAATGGAAACTATAAAGAAATTATAAATTTGCCTTGCATATATACTTATGAAGGCAATGGCTCAAAAGTATATCTTGCTAAAATTGACAAATTTAATATAAAAGGTAGAAACGTAATATTATCTTTTAAGGACATGCAGGAGCAAGATATAAATTCTTATGATTTATTTGATAATAATAGAAAAATTATACAGGAATGGGAATTATATAGACAGCATTGGGCAATTAAAAAAGGTGATTTATCCACGATATTAGATTCAAATTATAACTCTAGTAATACTGGGAGCACAATAGAAGCAAAACCCATTGAATTTGGCACACCTATTGATAATTCTTCAACCAATGACAAACAAGAAACTTATATTGTTAATGTTCAAGACTTGATAAGCCAACTTAAAAAGAATGAAAGTGATAAAACAGTTTTTTATCGTGGTCATAGTCAGAAAAAATACAAACTTGAACCGTCATTATTTCGCAGTGATGAACAAGGTTTTTATTATTATAGAGAAAATGAACATGTTATCTATCGTGAATTACTTTCTTTAAATTATGCTGAGTTTTCTGATGACGATTCTACATTTGATAGACTTGTTCACATGCAACATTTCTCACTACCAACAAGATTATTAGATATTACAAGCAATCCTTTGATAGCTTTATATTTTGCTTGCAAGTCTCACGAAAATGAAGACGGGGATTTAATCTCAATAACAATCAAAGATGAAGATTTAAAATACTTTGATTCTGATACTGTTGCCTGTCTTGCCAACTTGTGCAAGTTAAGCTTTTCTGAAAAAGAAAAATTGAATGTAGATGATAAAACAAATACAATTTCAAATAAGTATCTTCATTATATTAAAGATGATAAACCCTATTTTGAAAATAGGTTATGTGATAAAGATATTCGCAAAGTTGTTTGTGTAAAAGGAAAGTCCACTAACCCAAGAATTTACGCACAATCTGGGGCGTTCTTACTTTTTGGGCTTGACGCTATTTTAGATGATGATAATGACTTTAATTTTAATTTTAATATTACTCATTACATTATAAAATCAGAAAACAAGCAAAAAATACTTGAACAACTTGATTTATTAAATATTAACGAAAGTACTGTTTTTCCTTATTTGGAAAACTCAGCAAAATACATTTCTCATAAATTTAAGAAAATTTCCTTTTAATAATATTTTAAAATAGCCAATAAAAACCAATGTCTTTCATAAGATTTTTTTAACCAAGCAAAAGAGAGTAAGCCATGAGCCAACTTTTTCCAAACGCCAAACCTCGCAATGTCGCCCCTTATCGCAATGATGTGGTCGGCTCGTTTTTACGCACCGATGAGCTGATGACCGCCAAAACCAAGCTAAATGCAGGCGAAATCGGGCAAGATGATTATGATGCCATTTTAAAAGATGAAATTGGCAAACTGGTTACCAAACAAAAAGAAAATGGCTTGCACGCTGTTAGCGATGGTGAGTTTAGCCGTGTGTGGTGGCATTTGGATTTTATGGCTGGATTGGACGGCGTGCAGTGGGTAGAAACCGAGAATTTTTCGGTGCAGTTTAAAGATGCCAAGCCAAAAAGCCATAGCGTCAAAATCGTGGATAAGATTGATTTTTCAGACGACCACCCTTTTATCAAAGCCTACCAAATCTTAAAAGACTGTGCTGGCGATGCCCCAACCAAATTCACCATACCCTCTCCATCCATGCTACATCTTGTGGCGTGCGTGCGTGATGTCAACTATAAGCCCATTGAGCTGTATCAAGATGAAAACCATCTGTACGATGACATTGTGGCCGCTTATGTCAAGGCCATGTATAAGTTTTATGACATGGGGCTGCGTAACTTACAACTGGACGACACAAGCTGGGGGCAATTTTGTGCGTTGGATAAAAAGGCAGAGTTTGCCAAGCGTGGTATTGATTTTGACAAATTGGCGGTGGATTATGTTGCCATGCTAAACCGCATTGTGGATGCCAAACCTGCCGACATGCAAATCACCATGCACATCTGCCGTGGTAATTTCCGCTCAACGTGGTTCTCCGAAGGCGGTTATGCTCCGATTGCCGAAGTGCTGTTTGGCACCTGCCGAGTGGACGGCTTTTTCTTAGAATATGACAGCGAACGAGCGGGCGACTTTGCCCCACTTGCCCACATCAAAGACCAACAAGTCGTGCTAGGCTTGGTAACTTCAAAAACAGGCGACCTTGAAAACAAAGACGACATCATCGCCCGCATCTGTGAGGCCACGCAGTACGTGGACATCAACCAGCTTTGCCTATCGCCACAATGCGGATTTGCCTCCACAGAAGAGGGCAATATCCTAACCGAAGAAGCCCAGTGGGCGAAGGTGGATATGATTAGAAAAATTGCTGATGAAGTTTGGGGTGAATAATCTCCCTAAAAATAATTGTTTTAAATAACAAACAAAAAGCGAAACTGACTAATTTGGCGGTTTCGCTTTTTGTTAAGTTTATTGGCAAAACAAAACCATCACACCCTACCCCCAAGGGCTAATAGCAGGATTATCATGTGTTGATTACAATGGCAAGACCATTCACCGCCCAAGGATAATTTATGTCCACTTCTATCGATTGGCAATCTGATGATGAACAAGTTCAGAAAAATCAGCGTCGTGCTTATGACGACATGCGAGCACGCTGTCCCATCGCCCATGATGATAAGCTCGGTTATAGCGTATTTTCTCATGCCGATGTCATGCACATTCTAAACGACCCTGCGACATTTTCCAATCACGTCTCAGACCGTCATATCGCTGTGCCAAACGGCATGGATGCACCCATTCACACAGCGTTTCGTGCGATTAATGACAAATATTTTACCGCTGACCGCATGGCGAGATTTCGCCCCATCGCCAAAGAACTGATTGACAACTTAGTAAGCCAACTGCCCAAGGGTCAGCCCATCGACATCATGGCAGGGTTCGCCAAAACTTATGCCGTCAAGCTACAAAATGCCTTTATGGGTTGGGGCGATGAAACCGAAGCACCGCTGAACGCATGGATTGAGAAAAACCGCAAAGCCACACTGAGCCAAAATCGTGATGAGACTGCCAGCGTCGCCTTAGAATTTGACAGTTATATCAAGGCGATTTTGGATGATAAACGGACAAAACGCCCTGATGATGTGACCTTTGAACTGATGAACGACGTGGTCATGCTACCACAAGGCGAGCGAGTGATGAGCGATGAAGAACTTATCTCGCTCATTCGCAACTGGACGGTGGGTGAGCTGTCCACCATGTCGTCAGCGGTCGGGATTATTTTTGAGTTTTTTATTCATCATCCCGATGTCTTAACTCATCTAAAAGCCGATCCCCAAGACATTGATAATGCCGTCTTAGAAATCCTGCGTTTACACGACCCACTCATCACCAACAGACGACGCACCACCTGCCCTGTCACTCTACATGGCATAGACATTCCCAAAGACGCCAAAATCACGATTAACTGGCAGTCCGCCAACCGTGACCCCGAAGCCTTTCATCAGGCGGACAGCTTTGAGCTACGCCGAAACCAAGCTAATAATCTGGTCTATGGTTATGGCATTCATGTCTGTCCTGGCAAGCCATTGGCACAGCTTGAACTGGGGCTGTTGGTGGCATGCTTGGCAGAGCAGGTGAGTAAGATTCGCCCTGCGTCTGATGACTACTTTGACCATGCCATCTATCCTGCGTCAGGTTTTAGTCGTTTGGAAGTCATACTTCATTAACTTCACTCCCCCTTCCCTTTCCCAAACCCCCCACCATCTC
>NZ_MXAN01000095.1:20677-27104 GCF_002027545.1 Moraxella lacunata | reverse complement strand
TCATAGGCGGAAAAGAATTTGCCCGTCTTTTGTAGCTGCTTGTAACTCAAGTCATTCACGTAGTTCCATACGAAATTGACCGAACCACTTAGGCGGTTAAGTTGGTCTGTGTGTTTATCTCGTATGCGTAGCTTGAGTGTTTTCATGGGTTTGTGTATAATGAGATAGGTATATTATATATTTGGTTTAATTTTAATGTCAAATGATTTAAGACGTGGTAGGCACGTTGTTTACAATATTCATGTGCATTTGGTCTTTGTGGCTAAATACCGCAGAAAAGTATTCACTAAAGAGATTTTAGACGATATGCAAGTTATCTTTGAGAAAGTTTGTTCAAGGTTTGAGGCACAATTAGTTGAGTTTGACGGTGAGAGCGACCATGTGCATTTATTGGTGGTTTATCCGCCTAAAGTGGCTATTTCTAGTCTAGTTAATAGTCTGAAAGGTGTTTCTAGTCGGTTATTGCGTAAAAAAGAATATCCGTCTATTAAAGAGCAGTTATGGGGTGATGCGTTGTGGTCGCCTAGCTATTTTGCAGGTAGTTGTGGCGGTGCTCCAATTGAGATTATCCGCCAGTACATTGAACAGCAGAATACACCGCACTAAATACCATCTGTATGTAAGCATAGCTACGGAGTTGCCTTATATCCACCGCCTGAAGTCGGTGGTTTTACGGCAACGAAGGATAAATAATAGGGCGTACCTACCATTTGATAACATTTTTATGAAATAAGATGAAAATTTAAAACTTTTATCTATTTTTGCATGAAAAATGGCTATCCGACCACTTAATTTAAAAAGTTAAGTTAAAATCTTAAAATTTACCCAGTTAAGTGGTCGGATTGTGGCTCGAAGTCAAAATCCTTGTTGATATTTCAATATCAACGGCGAACTTTTCCTTGAAAAACGTGCGATTCCCCTGCTTTTTTAAACAGGTGTTTTCCATTGCAAATACCAAAGGTAGGCACGTCCTAAAAACAGAGAAATCATCTGCTTTAAAAAACTTAATTCATGAATGTCATCAAGCATGTTTTGACAGCAGGCAAATCAACCCCAAAAAGCAAATGAATCAGTCATAAGTCATGGAGTAAACTAAGAAAACAAATGGTACGCAGACAGATACCACAGAAGGGATGAAATGATGGGATATAGATAGAGTTACATCAAAAAACCCTTTGAAATAAACATTTCAAAGGGTTAAATATGGAGCTCTTGGCGAGAATTGAACTCGCGACCTCTTCCTTACCAAGGAAGTGCTCTACCCCTGAGCTACAAGAGCAAATAGTTTTGCTAATAAATGGAGCGGGTGGCGGGAATCGAACCCGCACCATCAGCTTGGAAGGCTGAGGTTCTACCACTAAACCACACCCGCATGGGTATTTGGTAGGGAAATATGGTGGTGGGGGAAGGATTCGAACCTTCGAAGCTTTCGCGACAGAGTTACAGTCTGTTGGGTTTGACCGCTCCCCAACCCCACCGGGTGATACAGGCATGTCTTTTAATGGTCTGTTAAAAGATTAAGCCCAATAAACGGGCTTGACCTGAAAGGTTTCTTAGGAGTGGTGCCGGCTGCCGGAATCGAACTGGCGACCTACTGATTACAAGTCAGTTGCTCTACCAACTGAGCTAAGCCGGCGGTGTTTCCTAAGTGGTGCGTATGATATCATAGTTTTTGATTTGTGCAAGTATTTTTTTAAAAATTTTTAAAATTATTTTATAAGTTGTTGTTTTTTATATTAATTGATTCTTGGTGGTGGGCTTGGCATTTTTATTGTTTGACACACAAATCATTCGCACGCCTGCCGATATTTTTGTATAATGGCACAGTCCTATTTTAAAAAGAGCATAAAATGACAACAGAGATGATTTTGAGCATTTGTCTTGGCATTGGCTTGGCGGCAAGCTCGGGCTTTCGGGTGTTTGTGCCGTTGTTTGGCATGTCGCTGGCAAGCTATTTTGGCATATTACCCTTAGGCGAGAGCTGGCTGTGGCTAGGCAGTACGACTGCCTTGGTGATTTTGGCGGTGGCGAGCATTGTCGAATCCGTGTCTTATCTGGTGCCGTTTGTGGATAATTTGCTTGACACCATTGCCGTGCCACTGGCAGGCATGGCAGGTACGATAGCCATGGCAGGCAGTCTGACCGACATGAGCCCTGCGATGACATGGGCGTTGGCAATCGTGGCAGGGGGCGGAGCAGCGGCAACCATTAAGACCACGACCGCAGGTGCCAGAGCCGTCTCAACCGCCACGACCGCCGGTGTCGCCAATCCCGTCATCGGACTGGCAGAGACCGGCACCGCCATTGGGCTGTCGGCACTTGCCATATTCGCCCCTGTATTGGCAGGGGTGGTTGCGGTCGTGGGGATTGTGGTGTTTATTTGGCTTGTCGTTAAACTTAAAAACCGCCACAAGGTAAGCGAATCGGTGCATTAAGGCGTAATTTGGCAAAAACCATTTGCAATTTATCCTAAATTTTTGTAAATTATCCCAAACCCATTTTTAACCCACTTTTTAAGGACAAAACCATGCCTGCCTTACGAGACGACATTGACCCACAAGGACTTTTGGAATATTCGGTGGTCTATACCGACCGAGCGTTGAATCATATGTCCGCCGAATTTCAAAGCGTGATGAGAGACTTATCCGCCACTTTAAAGGGGCTGTATCAAGCCGATGGCGTGGCTATCGTCCCCGGTTCTGGCACGTCGGGCATGGAAGCGGTCGCCCGTCAGCTTGCCACGGATAAGGACGTGATGATTGTGCGAAATGGCTGGTTTAGCTATCGCTGGACGCAGATTTTGGAAAAAGGACGTATCGCCAAATCCACGCACGTGTTTACCGCCCAAATCCACGGCAATCCTGCCACATTCGCCCCTGCCGACATTAACGAAGTTACCGCCCATATCCGCCAAAACCGCCCAAGCGTGGTGTTCGCTCCGCACGTTGAGACCGCCTCTGGCATGATGTTGTCAGACGACTATATCAAGGCACTGGGGCAAGCGGTGCATGACGTGGGTGGGATTTTGGTAATTGACTGTATCGCATCGGGCTGTGTGTGGCTTGACATGAAAGCATTAGGCATTGATGTACTGCTCTCCGCCCCACAAAAGGGTTTGTCCAGCACGCCTTGCTGTGGACTTGTGATGATGTCTGAGCGTGCCAAAGAGCTGGTGCAAAGCACCGAATCTACAAGTTTTGCCTTAGATTTAAAGGTGTGGGCGAACATCATGACCGCCTATGAAAATGGCGGACACGCCTATCACGCCACCATGCCCACAGACGGACTAAGACAGTTAAGAGACACACTAAAAGAATGCCAAGCGATAGGATTTGACAAACTCAAATCTGCCCAAATAGAGCTTGGGCAAGCCATTTTGCAAGTCTTAAATGACAAAGGGGTCATAAGCGTGGCGGACAAAGACAGTCAAGCGGTGGGGGTAATCGTCTGCCATGCCCCAAATGATGACGTACACAAAGGCGTGGCATTTGCCAAAGTCGGTGTACAAATCGCAGGGGGCGTACCGCTACAAGTGGGCGAGCCGTCTGATTATAAGAGTTTTAGAATTGGGCTGTTTGGGCTTGATAAATTGACCGATGTATCAGGCACGGTGGCACGATTTAAACAGGCGTGTGATGACGTTTTTTGATTTTCTTTGTTAATATGAAAAGCCCAATGTGATGTTGGGCTTTTTGTTTGTCTTATGCAATTATTCGGATTTCCCCACATCATTCGCCTTAACGAGCTTATCCGCCCAATCAAACAACTCATTCAAATCATAATCCCCACCATGACCCACACCCCAAGGTAGAGCAAAATCCACGTTCTTGCCCTGATTTTGTAAGGTGGTGGCGAGTATCACAGGCACGGCAAGGGACGTGTCGTTATCCTTTGCCCCATGACGGATACGCCAATACTGGGTGGGACTTTGGGCGATATAATTCATCGCATTCATCATTTTGACGGTTTGGGTATCCGCCATGCTCCCTTGTCCGTATTTTTTGCCAAAGGCGGTAAAATGCTGATTGTTTACGGTCTTATTGCCAAACAAATTATTCTCGCCATTGCTCAAATCTGTCGCATCAAAAGCAGGTACGCCCTTGCCACGCCCTAGGTAAGCCAGATAACCATCAAAATCCGCCACATAAAAAGGATTGGCAGATTTTCTTTGTGCCAAAAAGTCAAATTCGGTCAAATCCGTGTCATTTTTAAAGGCGGTATTGGCAGAGTTATTTAAATGATAAATCACTTCATCTTTAAAGGTGCCGTTGCCATTGTCATCCAATGTTAATGCTTGACCGTTATGCCCTGTTAATTTTAACCCATTGATATAACTGGGGAAATTGGATTTTAATTCATTTGACCAAATTTTTTGCTCGTCCGTTAGGCTTGCCTTAATGCGTTCACGTTTGACGTTATAGTCAAGCATAGAGATGTGCATTTTTTGATAATCAAACATACCATTAAATTGCCATTCATACGCCATATCGGCATTTTCAAGGTTGGTAATCGGAGCATAGGCGGACACGGCAAACACGCTGTCATCGGCATTTACTTTCGCCCCCGCCTTTTGTAGCTCGGCTTGATAGTCGGTGCTACCACCACTTGCCCCCAAAAGGAGCGACATCGCCCCGCCTGCGGACGTGCCATTGGCGATAATGCGGTCGGCTCGCCCTGCCATAAGGGCGTCATTGGCTTTTAGGTAGGCAATGGCGGATTTTAAATCCACGATGACGGACGGGGCTTTGTCTGTGTAGTTGCCGTCCGTGCCAAGCGTCCGCCCCCTAGCCCCCGCACTTGCCACGACATAGCCACGCATGAGAGCGGTGGCAACGCTACTGGCTCGCACTCTGCCGTCTCGCCCTGCCCTGCTCTCGGCAGTCATCGGCTTGGCGGGCATATATCCGCCCACGCCATTGGGGGGAAAATATCGGGGCGGTGTCTGATGTGTAGCCATTGATAGTATCGCCTGTAAAATACGACTCGGGGATATAGATGTTCATCACTTGATAATCAGGCTCGGCAGGGTTTGCCACATAGGGAATATTTTCAAAGGCACGCACGACAAGGCTTTGCCCGTCTTGGGTAATGGTCATGGTTTTGTAATTATTGGGGTTAAATGTTAAAGAGCTGGGTATGGCGGTCATGGCGAGCTTATCTGTATTTGCATTTGTGTTTGTATTTTGGGAAATAGGCGTGGTGCAGGCGGACAATCCAGATAATACGGCAAGTGATAAGGCGGATAATGGGATAAACTTTGGCATGACTTGTCTCGGCAAATAATAGATAATAAGAATTGTTATTATCATATAACTTTTTCAAAACAATTAAAAGCCCATGTACAAAAATAAAAGTATTAGCAAAGTTTGGCAAATGATTTATTTTTATAAATTTTAGGAATGAGTGTAGTATTATTGACCAACATCAAGGCTGGCTTTGTCATTTGTGTTTATTATGTTTCAAATCCACAAAACTTTTGCTGAATTCTTACTATAATACTTGGTTATAAATTAATTTTATTTAAATAATCAATTTTTTGCAATATACAAATTTAGCAAAGCATTTTAATATTAAATCCATAAACAAAATGTGTATTTAGCCATTCCTTAGGGGATAGCCATGAAAAAATTAGGTTTGTCAATGATTACCGTCTCGTGCCTACTGGTTGTGTTGGCGGTTGTGTTTATCGGTCTGTTTATGCTGACCGAATACGCCCGAATCCCAAGCCAAAGCGAGCTTGTCGCCACAAAGGCGGATTCTAGCACCGCCAGCACGCCTGCCACCGCACAGGGACTGCACGGAGCAACCACAGTAGAACACCTTGCCAGCATGACAAGTCTGGTCAGCACTCGCCCTGATGAACCCATCAAACCCATCGCCACTCCTAAGATTGAGAGTCCTGAGATAGTCGCCTTAGGGCAAAAGCTGTGGTTTGACCCACGTCTATCCAAATCAGGTGGTCTGTCGTGCAACTCTTGTCATAACCTTGCCATGGGTGGTACGGACAACATGACAACATCTATCGGACATAAATGGGCAGAAGGCCCGATTAACTCACCAACCGTGCTAAATAGTGGCTTGGCGATTGCCCAATTTTGGGACGGGTGAGCCAAAACTTTGCAAGAACAAGCAGGTGGCTCGATTGAGAACCCCCTTGAAATGGCATCCACACATGACCATGTGGTCAAGGTGCTAAACAGCATTCCTGCCTATCAAGATGAATTTAAGGGAGCATTTAGCGACTATACAGATGCCATCACCATTGAGCAGGTACAGCTAACAAATTTGAATTTTGCCACGGAAACCGTTCTCCCTGAGCTCGTCGAAGGGTCGGTTTCCGTCATGGTTCGACAGGCTCACCACGAACGGAAACTGTAGCACTTTTTCATTTTGTAGAGTAAATCTCTTTCCAAACTAAAAATAAACC
>NZ_MXAN01000095.1:19086-20672 GCF_002027545.1 Moraxella lacunata | reverse complement strand
GGTTTGGAAAGAAGTCTAGTGTAACTCGTGCTTTGGCAAGTTTTGAAGATACGCTTGTTACGCCCAACAGTCGCTTTGATAAATGGCTCGCTGGTGATGATAACGCCATCAATGAGCAGGAATTGCGTGGTTATCAAACCTTTAAACAATCAGGCTGTGTGGCGTGCCATAATGGCGAACTACTCGGCGGTGGCTCATTCCAAAAATTTGGCGTGTTTGAACAATATACCACCAAAAACCTAGCCGAAGGTCGCTTTGCGGTAACAGGCAAGCCCGAAGATAAAATGCTCTTTAAAGTGCCAACGCTTAGAAACATTGAGCTAACCTACCTCTACTTCCATGACGGTCAGGTCAATTCACTAGAAGAAGCGGTGCAAATCATGGGTAAAATCCAGCTTAATAAAGAGTTCACGGACGCAGAGACAGCGGACATCGTGGCGTTCTTAAAAACACTCACAGGCGACCAACCCAAATTCCAATACCCACACCTACCACCGTCCAACCCCAACACCCCATTACCCAATCCATTTGGGAAATGATAAAACAAAAATAAGGCAGTCTGATGATTGCCCTATTTTCATTATTTGAAGAGTTTTTAAATCGCCCTTTTAAACAAATACACACAAAAACTCGCCGTTACATCAAACTTATCCTGTGCCTTTAATGCTGTCTTACGGTCAAGTTTGGCTTTATAAGTATAAGGGGTCATGTCCATCAAATCATTTAGACTTTGGTTATCAAGGCATAAATCAGCATCTATTTGCCATTCATTGACCAAATCAAATTCAGGGGCAAGCTCGCCTATAAATTTGGCAGGATTATGCGGATTGACGGTGTCAAACAGCTTCTCACGCATGGCGTGCAGGTGCATGGGAGCAGGGGTTGCCACAAGCAGATGACCGTTTGGCTTTAGCACCCTTAACATCTCAGCCTTTGGTAAGGGGCTAAACAGACTCGTGCAAATATCCACGCTATCGTCCGCCACAGGCAATACCGCCCCTGTGCCAACCACCCAGGTGATGTGTTTGCCGATGTCGGTATTTTTGTAGGTTTTAGAAGCGGTGATAATGGCGGTTTTGGCGATGTCAAGCCCGATGACATGGGCGGTGCGTGCCATGCGACTGGTATAATAACCCTCCCCACAACCGATGTCTAGCACCGATGTCGGGGCAATCTCATCGATGATTTGCCCAACTTTGTCCCTTAGCGGTTCATAAAATCCACCCGCCAAAAACCGTCTGCGAGCCTGCACCGATGTGGCGGTGTCGCCTGCGGTGTGGCTGTTTTTGTGTTGAACCACGTGCAAATTGACATAGCCGTCCTTGCTAATGTCATAGCTGTGGCGGTTTTGGCAGGTGTAAGTTTTGCCTTGTAAGTTTAAGTCGGTATGGCAGATGGGGCAGATGAGCATGGGGCGGTCTTATTTTTCCAAAAGTTTTCTTAATAATTCAATTTCTCTATCTTTTTGGGCAAGTAATTCATCTTTATGGGCAATGATAAGTTCTAATTTTTCTATTTCATGATGATTGCCGTAATATTTATTGGCATAATTGCCGTTATTGTCGCCAAATAATAGACTTCTTTCC
>NZ_MXAN01000095.1:0-19068 GCF_002027545.1 Moraxella lacunata | reverse complement strand
TTTTTAGTTTGGAAAGAGATTTAATACATTTAAATCCTTTTCTTGTTTTAATAAATCCACAATGTCAATATTAAACACATTAGCAATTTGTTGTAAATGTTCAATATTTAATTTACTTTCGCCCCGTTCTAATTTGGCATACCCATTTTTGGACATTTGCAATTTTTCTGCCATTTGTTCTTGGGTAAGATGATGTTCTTTTCTAAGATTAACAAGATTTTTGGCGATATCCATAAGTTACCTTTTTGTGGGCTTTGTGATGAAAAGTGGGTGTGAAAAGTCGGGTTTGTTGGTGGATTTAATACACATTTCAATTTAAAATGATAACGCATTTTTGTATTTTTGGCAATTTATTTTTAAAGGACAAAATATGGTTTTACCTGCAATTCCTGTAGCACTGGGTGTAGCCACTTTGGCAGGCATTGGTGGTATTGGGTATTTTACAAAGAAATGGTGGTCAAGCAAACGTATCGCTGTATTGGGTGGTCGTGGGGTTGGCAAAACCACTTTTATCAACTATTTGGAAACAAAGAAAGTCGAGTCAGGCTTTGAACAAACAGATTCGGAATCATACCCTGCCCTAACTGTAAAAATAGAAGGTGTTACTTTGAGAATATCTAGTGGTTATGATGTAGGTGGTTCATCCATGCAACACGGGGAATGGAGAAAACAAGTCTTAGAGTCCGATATTATTTTTTATATTCTAGATATTAGCAGGATTCTAAAACGAGACAGTGATTATATTGAAAGCACTAAGAGTGATATTGACGCCATCAAAAATGAAATTAGACAAAGAAAAAACATTCAAGTTTTTCTTATTGCAAGTCATATCGACAAACTCAAAGATGATGGTTATACCGCCAAAAAACTAGAAGATAAAATTAATAAAAATCAAGTTATACAAATAGCCATGATTTCTTTTGGTGGTTCTGATTATTGCAAAGTGGTCACTGGCTCGCTAAAAGACACTCAATCGGCAGAAACTCTTATGAAGAAAATTCTTATTAGTTATGACAAAAAGTAGGTTGGCATGAAACAGTTTGAACCCATTTATATCTACACTCAGTCTTTAGATAATACATCAGAAGATTTGATGTATGAAGTGATTCAACAAGAAAATGTCGTAACACGACAGATAAAAGATTTGGATTTATCACAAGAAATTTTGACACAAATGCACAATGTTGCGATTGATAAGAATATCAGAAACTACTTTGCCAATTCTTCTTCAAAATTTATCAAAGATTATATAAAAAATGAAAAAGATTTTTTAATTTATAGCAAAGATTTCAAAATGCTCATCAAAATAAAAACTAATGATAAAGACAATCTAGGTAGACACTCACCAATTCATATTCTACTAGACATGAAAGACTTAAAAAAAGATGATATCACACATTATGCCAATTATTTTTATAATGGATTTTTTCAGTTTTGCAAAATGACAGATAGACACCCCAAAGACATTGATTTCATCAAAACGTTGCCCTTTTTATATCCATTGCAAGCAGGAAAGCAATTCATACCACATAAAGCCCTGATACTTATCATTGGCATTATGATTGCCATTATGGTTATATTCATTTTAAAAAATTGCAATTCTTAATTTTCATAAGGACTAAATATGTTTTACCACGACATAGATGATTTGCCTACCGACATACAACCTGAGCATTTAGTTATTACTAGTCAGCAAAAGTTTGAAGAAGCCAAACGTAGCCGAAAAACAGGGGAATTTTTATTGGATGAAGATAAGCATTTCTTAATCAATCCAACAAAAGAAGAAGCCTTAAAGCATCCCCTGACCCAGAATTTATTATTCAATAACCTTTTGAGGTCAGATTCTTTTTTAATTCTCAATCCCCAGATAGGCAAAGGCAAGCATGGTGAAAAATTTTATTTGCCATATAAAGTTTTGATTAACGAAAATATTACCGAACAAATGCTTTATCTACCCATATTATGTCAGTATTTGGGTGCAAAAAGCATTGAGTTGATGATTGATGAACAACTAGAAGAATATCAATCAATAGGGATCGATATTAAGGCTGTTATTGAAAGCATAAATGCAAGTGTTGGTACAAATTATAAAAAAACCAAGAAAGATACATGGTATATGGATACAATACAGGAATTTGAAGGGGGACATGTTGATTTAGACGCTGCTGAGCAATTAATGCTTTCAGGCATTTTTGATGGCAATGCCTATATAAATACGCTTTTTGAAAGTGCTAAAAATCAAAAGAATAGACAAAAATCCACCATAACAAAAATTGTTATTAATCAAGATATTTCCAAACAATTAGAATCTTTTATTAATGCTGACATTCCCATATTGGACACCATTTTTAATTCCGATATGAAAGCACAAGCAGAAAAGAGCCGTCATTTAGAAATCAAATACAAAATTATTTTCTAAATCTATCATCGCTCAAACCTTAACCTTGCTCGCTGTACCGCCAAATGCAGTCGCTCTTCTAGAACTTCTTTTGGTGGTAAGACGGTTAAATATTGTGCCACATGAATGTCGCCTTGATTTAGACCCAAAAGTTCAATTTGCTCTTGTTTTTTGGACGTGCATAAAATAATGCCAATAGGCGGATTTTCATCGGGCTCTTTTTCATATTTTGCCAAATAATTTAAATAAAGCTCCATTTGGCTTTTATGACTATGTTTGAATTTTTCGGTTTTTAAATCAATTGCCACCAAGCATTTTAATTTACGATTATAAAACAACAAATCAATATAAAAGTCATCTTCATCAATGCTAATGCGTTTTTGCCGAGCGATAAAACTAAACCCTGCTCCCAATTCCAATAGAAAACTCTCAATCTCTCGCAATATCGCATCTTCCAAATCCTTTTCCATATAACGGTCATTTAATTCCAAAAAGTCTAAGATGTAAGGGTCTTTTAGAATCAGGCTTTGATTGTATTCGCCTTTATTGCGAAGGTCGGCTAATTCAGCGATGAGTGTTTCGTCAGGTTGTTTGGAAATGGCGGTGCGTTCAAACAGTAACGAACCAATTCGCTCATCTAACGTGCGAGTACTCCACTTTTCGGCAATTGCCATGCTGGCGTAAAATTCTCGCGCTAGGGGATTTTCAATATAAATTAGACTTTTAAAGTGCGTCCAACTCAATTTTCCACGCAGTGCGTGGAGAGTTTCAAGGTCTTGAAATTCTTGATAAAATTTAACACAATACCCCAAATGCGTTTTGTTCCAACCCCTACCAAATTGAGCGGTTAGCTCTTTTGAGAGATTTTGGATAACCTGCTTGCCATATTCGGCTCGCTCGCCTTGCAAAACGTGCGTGGCAATCCGCTCACCGATGTGCCAATACAGCAAAGTAAGCTCGGCATTGACACGCATGGCAAGATGTTGTTTGCTATTTTGGATAAGCAATACAACATCTTGGGTTAGCGTGTCTGGCAGATTGGGGCTTGTGGTCATATTTATCAATGCTCCCTAGTCGCCCGAAATTCCACTTCTGGATATCGCTCTTGCATAAGTTGTAGATTGACACGGCTTGGTGCAAGGTAAGTCAGATAACCGCCACCGTCCACCGACAGCTGGTCGTGGGCTTTTTTCTTGAATTTTTCAAACGCCACCTTATCATCCGAGTGCACCCAACGCACGGTTGCGATACTAATCGGCTCAAAGGTGCATTGCACTTTATATTCTTCTAGCAAACGGTGTGCCACCACCTCAAATTGTAGCACGCCCACCGCCCCCAAAATCAGGTCATTATTGATTTGGGGCATAAATACTTGGGTTGCCCCTTCTTCGGAGAGTTGTTGCAAACCCTTTTGTAATTGCTTGGATTTCATCGGGTCTTTTAGCACCACACGGCGAAACAGCTCAGGGGCAAAGTGCGGAATGCCTGTAAAATTCAAGGTCTCGCCACTCGTGAAACTATCGCCAATTTGTATCGTGCCATGATTGTGCAGACCAATGATATCACCAGCATACGCCTCATCTAGCGTCTCACGGTCGCCTGCCAAAAACATGAGAGCGTCCGACACTCGCACTTCTTTGCCAAGACGCACATGGTTCATTTTCATGCCACGCTCGTATTTGCCCGAACACACTCGCATAAAGGCGACACGGTCTCGGTGCTTGGGGTCCATGTTGGCTTGGATTTTAAAGACAAAGCCCGTAAAGGCAGGCTCGTCCGCTTTGACGGTGCGTTCTATTGCCACATGGTCTTTTGGGGGCGGTGCGTATTGGGTCAGCACATCCAAAATCATGTTTACGCCAAAGTTACCCAACGCTGTACCAAACAGCACAGGCGTTTGACGACCTGCCAAAAACTCGTCCACGTCCCAATCTTCATACGCCATTTGGGCAAGTTCAATGTTTTCTATAAATTCATCCCACAAAATCTGCCCAAGCCTGTCCTTAATGTCAGCATGGTCATAGCCATCTTTACTCTCAATCTCTACAATTTGTGAACCAAAGCCCTTTTTATAAAAGTAAGTCTTGTTATCCACAAAACTATATACCCCCACAAAGTCCTGACCCATGCCAATGGGATAAGCAAAAGGCACGCATTTGATTTTTAGGACACTTTCAATCTCATCAAGCAGGGCAAGCGGATTTTGAATCTCACGGTCAAGTTTATTGACAAATGAAATAATGGGCGTATCACGCATACGGCACACTTCCATGAGCTTAATCGTCCGCTCTTCCACGCCTTTGGCTCCGTCAATGACCATAAGAGCAGAATCCACAGCAGTCAGCGTGCGGTAAGTATCTTCTGAAAAGTCGGCGTGTCCGGGGGTGTCTAGTAGATTAACCACATGATTTTTATAGGGAAATTGCATGACCGATGTCGTGATAGAGATACCACGCTCCTGCTCCATGCTCATCCAGTCGCTCGTGGCGTGGCGGTCGGCTTTGCGTCCACGCACCTCGCCTGCTACCTGAATTGCCTTGCCCCACAGTAGGAGCTTTTCGGTCATGGTGGTTTTACCTGCGTCGGGGTGCGATATGATAGCAAAAGTTCTGCGTTGGTTGATTTCTTGGGATAATTGGCTCATGGGAATTTCTTAATAAAATAAAACGGTTATTATACTTGAAAAGGGGGAAATGGGCAAAAACTAAACATTAAAAAACCGCCACAAGCGGTCAATCATAAGTCAATTTATCCACACTTGGCAATACAAAAGGTGGGTGGGTGCTAATATCCACCAGCACAATCACATCATTGTAGTGGCAATAATGCAGGATATATTCGCTCGTAAAATCGCCATTGGTTTGCTTTACATAGCACGGCACGCCCAAATGATAATGCCAAAGACAATATTTTTGGGCAAATTTGGCGTGCTGATGTTCTTTTTTGGTGTGGGGGTTGGGTGGGGCGGACGATTTATTGCGACCTTTTAAGTCTTTTAGACCGTTGGTTTGCACATGAATAGCAAAATCCAAAACCGCATTACGTAAGTCATCATCAAAACTTAAATAGTTATTTTCCAACCAATTGACAAAAACCACTTTCATACTACCGTCCTTTGCTCGGAGTGTTTGGATAGATTTTCTCTTAACCAAGCTGACAAGCCTTCTCTATCAAGCCCTTGCGGTAGTACCAAGCCATTTTTCAATGCCTCCTCTTTGCTTTCAAAACCTTTTAAGCGTTCTTTCATAACTTCCATATCAAAAACGAGTACATCATCTATGTGTTTTGGTATATCATTATCCAAAGTGGTTTTGATGGCATTTAAGATATAATCATTGACACTTACGCCTTGTTTTTCGGCGGTGGCGATGATGACTTCTTGTAGTTGTGGGGGTAGGTCTAGGGTAATCATCGTGGTGTTTCTCTTGAAATTTTAATCATTATCCCAAATTCTGGGATTTTGTCAATATTGAAAAAGTGCTATAATCAATCGCCAATCCACAGGAAAAAGCCATGTCTGAATTTAACAAAACCAAAGGGCTAAAACGCATCATCAACACACTGTCCTATTCCAAAGACGGCTTTAAGGTCGCTGTCAAAGAGCCTGCGATTTTTCAGCTCATTATTTTGTATTTGCCTTTAATGGGATTGGCATTGTGGTTGGATTTTGCCTTGGCGGTTAAGATGATGCTCGTGGCAGGGTCGTTTTTGTCGCTCATCGTGGAGTTTTTTAATACCGCCTTAGAGGCGGCGGTTGACCACACGTCTATGAAACATCACCCCCTTGCCAAAATCGCCAAAGATGTCGGCTCATCCGCCCAGTCGCTGGCACTTATTTTGGTGGCGGTGCTGTGGGGTATGGCGGTGTTTGGATAAAAACAAAAAGAGCAAAAACATTTGCCCTTTTATCATCATCAATCAACCCATCAGCCATCAGACTTTTTGACAAAAACCAACATCAGCCAGCCGATGATAAGTAGCGTTCCGCCCATTGGGGTTATCGCCCCAAGCCACTTAGGCATTCCCAGTGCCATCAAGTAGAGCGTGCTACTAAATATGGCAATGCCTATTTGTAAGGTCATGGCAACCTTATGAATGCGATAGGCAGATACCGCCCCCAACACGCCCAACGCTAATATCCCCAAGCCATGCACAAACAGATAAAGCGTGGCAGTCTGCCAAATATCAAGCTCATAAGGCGTGGCGGTTTTCTTTAAGCCGTGAGCCCCAAACGCCCCAAGTGCTACCGCTGTCGCAAGGTTCACGCCTGCTACTTTTATCCAGTTTATCATTTGTTCGTCTGTTCGTTCTAATCAAAGAGCATGTTATCAATGGTCATCGCCTCACGGATTTTGTCCATGGCATTTTTTTCAATCTGACGCACCCGCTCGGCTGAGATGTTATAGACCGCCGCTAAGTCATGCAAAGTGGATTTTTGGTCGGCAAGCCAACGCTGAGTGATGATGTCCCGAGAACGCTCATCCAAGCCGTCCATCGCTTCTTTTAGGGCGGTGGTCGTATTCTCTTCCCAGTCGGCATCTTCGACCATCTCGGCAGGATTAACTCCATCTTCCAAAAAAAGTTGGGGAGCATAACGCCCATCTTCATCATCAGAGTCTTGTAGCTCAAAGGACGCATCATAACTGGTCAAGCGTGATTCCATTTCTAGGACTTGCTTGACCGTGACGTTTAGGTCTTTGGCAATGGCTTCGGCTTCTTCTAAGGTGAGCTGATTGCTTGATTTTTTAAGGCTACGCAAATTAAAAAACAGCTTGCGGTGGGCTTTGGTGGTGGCAACTTTGACAATCCGCCAATTTTTGATGACAAATTCATGAATCTCCGCCTTAATCCAATGCACCGCAAAGCTCACAAGGCGTACGCCCTTGGTAGGGTCAAAGCGTTTGACCGCTTTCATAAGCCCCAAATTACCTTCTTGAATCAAATCCGCCTGCGACAGACCATAACCTGAATAACTGCGTGCAATGTGTATCACAAACCGCAAATGACTCATGACCAGTAGCCGTGCCGCTTCCACGTCGCCATCTTGATAGTACCGCTCGGCAAGCTCTCGCTCTTCGTCGGGGGTTAGGATAGGAATCTGATGTACGGTATTGATGTACGCCCCCAAATTCACCCCTGGGGCGGTCAAATTGGTGGGCATGGCAGGCACCAAATCCTTGGTGGCGACATCATAGCGTGGTACGGCACTGAGGGCATGACTGGCAAGCACAGGGGCAAGGCTTGCCCTATCATGGGACTGCCCATCTGTTTCTAATTCATGCTCTGACTCATCCAATGCCAGCTCATCAGCGTCATCATCAATCTCATGAAAACCATCTAGTTCGTCTAATTCATCAGATAACAACTCATCAGACAGTATCTCATCAGAAAAACCGTCAAGCTCATCTAATCCATTATCCAGCTCATCTTCATCTAACGTATTAGATGACTTAAAATCACGCTCATCGGCATAATCACCGCCATAATCGTCAAAGTCATCAAAACCATCATAATCATAATTTTTGGGCATGTTTTCTTTCTACCAACAAATCATCAGTTTAAATATCGCCCCATTTTAAGCCGAAATCCGCCCAAATGCTAGCGGTTTTTACAGCTTTTTGTTAGGACGTGTGAACATTGATAACATTTATTAACATTTGGTGAAATTTTATGAATTTAAATTATTTTTGCATGAAAAATGGGCGATTCCCTTGCTTTTTAAATGAGTATTTTTCATGGCAAATACCAACACTCAACACATTCTAATCAAAAAGTGAAAGATGGTATCTGTTTGCCCATACGCCCACGTCTTGACCGTCAGCCCGTTTTTATGGCAATACGCCACAAGGTCGGTTTGTGAATTTTTATCGGTGGCAAGCAGATACAAGCCCTGCCCTGCCCCCACATCTCGCAAGGTTACTTTTGCCTTTAACAAAGGCATGGGGCAAGGCAGACGGCGTGCATCAAAAAAATGACTGACACACGCCACGTCATCGGCAGTTATCACATGCTCGGTCAAGGCAAAGTGCAAAGCATCCGTCATATTAACATCATCTGCCACATCAGCAGGCACAATGTCATCAATAAGGTCAAAAACAGCAGATAAATCGGTCATGGCAATCGCTCAAAAATGGGCTTAAAAAATGGCTCAAAAACAGCTTAGAATAACCCATCATGGGGACAAATCCATGCCTTTGCAAGATAACCATAGAGCAAATCCTAGTTTGGATAATGTCCGCATTATTTTTTATAAGCCAAATCGTTATGTTTCTTATGTCAATTTTTGGCATGGTGTAAAATAAAACAGACACCACTATAAACAAACCCACGTCGCTTAATAATTCATCTATTTACAAAAACCTTTAATAAAAATAACGCAGGTTCACTAAAATTCTGATAAGATAATGCATGATTTGGCAATTTCGCCAATATTTACTTTATTTGATAGGATACTCCATGAGTTTATTACAAAACATCATCACCCAAGTCGCCCAAAACGCCCTAACAGGTGGTCAAACCCAACAGCAAAACAGCGGGCTTGGTGGCATGCTAGGTAGCGTACTTGGCGGTCAATCCCAACAAAACAGCGGTTTGGGCGGTATGCTTGGGCAAGTGGTGGCAAGTCAGCTTGGCGGTGGTCAAGCCCAAGGCGGGCTAGGCGGTATGCTAGGCTCGCTCCTAGGCGGTGGACAGACTCGCCAAAACGTCCCTGCCAGTGACCTAGGCAGTGTGTTGGGTCAAGTGCTTGGCAGTCAGTCCGCCCAACAAAAAGGCGGGTTTAACAAAAATACTCTACTCCTTGCTCTTATCCCCATCGTACTGGGCTATATCCAAAAAAATGGCGGTCTGTCAGGCGTGCTTGCCAAATTCCAAGGCAACGGACTGGGCAATAAAGCCCGATCATGGGTAAACATCGACACCGATAATGACGGACTTGACGCCCAAGACGTGATGAGTCTGTTCGGTAAAGATGAGATTAACCGTGCCTGTCAGCAAACAGGAGCCAGCGAGACAGAAGTCTGCCAAGGCATTGCCGAGCTACTACCACAAGTAATGAACGACCTAACCCCCAATGGCGACCTAGCCACCGAAAACGAAGCCAATGCCGAGATTAGCCAGATTCTAAAACAACTGCAAGGTTAATCAGCACAATCCGCCATCAGCAGACTGCAAAAAGAGTGTTACTAAACACTCTTTTTTAACACCCTTAGCCTTAAACCTTAAATAACCACATCCGCCATCTTGATAATCTCATCATACCCGACAAACTTATCATTAATGTAGATACGCTCTATGTTGGGAACATGGGGTTTTTGGCTTGCTATGATACTGTTTGATTTGAAATAATCTTCAATAATAATGCCATCATCATTTTGCCTGACATCGATAAGCAGATGATTACCTTGTTTAATAAAGCCCAAATCAGACAACATCAGCCCCGAAATCTTTAAGATATCGAGCCCACCAACATCACGAATCGTGTCTAGACCATCGCCTTTGTGATACAGATAAGTATCATTGCCATAGCCACCGATAAGCAAGTCGTTATCGAGTCCGCCAATTAAGGTATCATGACCAAATCCACCGATTAGCGTGTCATTGCCACGACCGCCACTTAGGACATCATCCCCTGTCAGACCGTTGATGGTATTGGCTTTATCATCACCTGTGATGTCATCAGCACCGAGCTTGCCCACATATCGCTTACCAACAGTGATGGGGTCAGGCGTTGGCGTGCTAGGCAGGACAGGCTCTGGCATCACGATGGGTTCACTGCCTTTGATGGTAAAGCTGGCATTGGTGCTGACACTCTGACCAAAGCTGTCTGTCGCTGTCACGGTAATGTCATGCATGCCAATCTCTGTGGTCGCAGGGTCTATGATAAGATGGTTGTTGTCAATGTAGATACCGCTCAAAGAATTTGCCGATAGCGAATAACTTAACGCATCACCATCGTTATCAACAAACAGCTTATCTAGACCTATCTGCATCATGGCATTATCTTGGCTTAGCACAAGCGGTAGAGTCAAGGCAGAGACGAGCGTTGGTCGTTCATTCACTCTTAGTGTGAAGCTGGTATTGGCATGCTCGCCCTTGGGGTCGGTGGCGGTCAATGTGATGTTAAACACCCCTTTATCAGGTGCTTTACCTGTCAGCATCTTCGTAGTAGGGTCAAAATGCAGTCCATCCGCCCCTTGGATGCTATACGTCAGCTCATCACCATCAGCATCAAAGAATACCTCGCCAAGACCGAGTGCGATGTCTCGCTCTGCCAACACCATCTGGTCAGAGACGGGATTATGAACGATGGGAGCGGTGTTCTTAACTTCTTTGGCAAGTATCATGCCCAGCAGAATGTCACCCGCATCGCCTTTCGCTACTGGCGTATCCTTGATGGTGATGGTTGCCCCAGCGTCTTTGACCGTGATGATGTACTCACTGCCATTTTTATCCAGTCTATTACCCTCACCATCAAAATAGACATCTTTAGAATCAGTGTCAACCACCCATGTCTTGCCCGCCCAGTTTTTGCCATCTACAATCAACTGACCATTATTGTCCGTATCAATGATGGTTTTGCCATCTGCCTCTGTTTTGATGTCTTCTAGGTCAAACACATAAGTATCATTCCCTTTGCCACCAATTAGCCTATCTCGTCCTGTACCGCCTTTTAGCGTGTCATTCCCTTCGATGCTTGCATCTCTGTTGTCATCACCCCATAGGATGTCATCACCCTTACCACCATCTAGATAATCATTACCATACTGACCGATGACAAGGTCATCCCCTGCACCGCCATATAGAGTGTCATTGGCATGTTTTGATTCAAAAGCATGCTTATCATAACTTAGCTTCACTTCTTCATGTGGCGTGATGGTATAATCACCTTTGTCTGCATCTATCGTAAGTGTCCATTCAAAGGTTATGGGGTCTCTATAATAGGCACTTGGCTGTTTGTCCTGTATGTGCTTACCCTTGTCATATCTATGCTCGATGGACAAGGCATCACCCTGTCTGAACACAGGTCTGCTATGAACACCACCCGGCACGAGTGGGTGGACACCACCACCGATGGTCGTCTCATAGTCAATGCTTGATGAGTTGAATATGGTCTTTGACTTCGTGCCATACCTAATATGCCCATCACCCAATATCACATCATCACCGCCACCACCATAGATGATGTCACTGTCCGCCCCACCTTGTAGGAAGTCTTTATTCACCCCGCCATGAATCACATCATCACCTCGTCCGCCCAATGCCCAATCACCTTTTTTGTTGTTATGGGTGTTGTTGGGATTATTTGAGTCGGTATGTATCGGTGTTTTACCATTTGATTTATACTCATGATCCACCCAAATAATGTCATCGCCAATCCCTGCCGAGATTAGGTCGTTACCCTCTCCGCCGATGATTAAATCTTTATCGACACCGATAAGGTTACCTTCGCTGTCCTTTTCTGGTTTTGGTAGTCTTGTGCTATCTTCGGGTTCAAAGTCATAAAAGTTAGCCGAACCTGAAATGGTATCATTACCTGCCCCACCCCTGATAACATCTGCCATATCGCCACCAAATATCAGGTCATGTCCATCGCCTGCATCGATGTTTAGGTATTTTCTGCCTGTGCCAAAGATGTTATCCACCTTAGATGAGCCATAGATATCAAGATAATTGGTAGGGAATCCGCCTGTGTAGATGTTAGAGAGGTATTTGTCATCTGCCTTGATGGTGTAGGTGCGATTTTTATCAATGTCTTCTTGACTGTCGCCTAAGATGATAGAAAGGGCTGAATATGTGGTGTCTCGCTTGGTGGAGGTAAGGAAGAAGTCTTTGATGGTAACTTGGTCAGCAGGAGAATCAGTAGAAGTAATTAATAAATCATTTACCCCTTTGATGGCAGTATATAGCACATTGCCTGCGCTGTCTTTGGCTTCCCAAATATCTGATGCACCTTGTTTTAGGATAAAGTCTGTGGGTAGGGGTTTGTTGTCAAAGAGAATACGTCCTTTGCCGTCGGCATCAAAGATGGTGTCGTGGTCTTTAATGTGGTAGGTGTCGTAGCCTTGACCGCCTTCTAGGTAATCGTTACCTTTGCCACCGATTATAATGTCATGACCTGCACCACCGAATAGGAAGTTGTTGTTATCGCCTGTATCTTTGGCTTTGATGGTGTCGTTACCAGTACCACCGAAGATCACTTGGGTGTTGTCATTATAAGTATCAATATTGCCATGATGTCCATCTAGGCTGGTTTCATTAACACTGATGTTTTCAGCCAAATCTTGATAGTTGTATTTATTTTGGATAAACTTCCCTGTCATTTTATCCATCATGACCGACATCATCTCGGCTCGTTTTTCTAGGTAGATTGGTGTTAGACCATTAGGATTGGTTTTGGCATGATACAGGTCAAGCTCGCCATTTGGGTTGTGTTTGGTGTAGTCAATATCCATTAGGACAAATGGATTGAGATTGACAAGGGCGTAGCGGTAGGCAAGAGCGGTTTCATCATCACCTTGGCTTAGGGTAAATAGTTCTTCTGTATCTTCCAAGCCTTGTAAGATGTTCAATAACTTACCGCGATATTCCTTAAATAACGGATAACTACCCTCCATGTGTCTAATGAGTTCTTCTGCACCTGTGATGTTCTCGGCATCATCCTTGCCTGATACCGCCTTATAGAGCCTTTTATAAGATTTTAAAGCTTTGTCAAAATCCATGCTCTTATAGTCATCAGAGCCAAACAAAATCACGGTATCTTTTTCGATGACAGATTTGCCTTGTTCATTAACAAAGTTACCTAGTATCATGGTGTTAAAGGCAATGACGGCGTTGAGTTTGTCGGCGGTTAGGTGGGAAAAGATGGTGGAGTAAGCAGTATCTGTAAAGTTGATGAAACCCTCCATTTCATAAAGTTCTTTACCAAAAGCCCAATCAAAACCTTTTGTAAATAGCCATTCACCAAACTCATACCCTGCTTTATAACTAATATCTGTTAAAATGCCAGTAATTATCCCACGAGATAAAACTCCAGCCAAACCTTTGGCAGAAATAGCAGGAATTTTTTGAGCTAAACTTTCTAGGTGCTTTAATCCTTCAGATTTGACAAGGCTACTTAAGCTAATTGCTCCTGCTTCTGCACCATAGACCGCCCCCGCCGTACCCTTAACAAAAGAATCTCCTGCAAATTTTGGTATTAAATTCATCACATCTTTTAGATAGTCTTGTTGACTACTTTCATCTTTAGGTAATTTTTCATCAATGGTGCTATAAACAAGTTTGATATAATCATTGTATTTAAATAAGTTATCCATGCTTTCATTAAAGAGTTTACCATAACCTTGACCGACCAATTTATCTAATGTGGTAGTTAAGTCATCTTGTTTGACATTGATATTGATGCCTTTGCTATCGGCAAGCAGTTGTACTTCTGTTTTAAAATTAGCAACAACTTCTTTAAAATGTGCATTTATTTCTTTAAAATCAGGGTGTTTGGAGAGCTTTATTGTAAGGCATCAAGATTGGCTTGCAGGTGATGTGCTTTAATTGCCAGCATTTCAATTTGGGCAATATCAGGATATTTATGTTTGGTTCTTTCTATTAACTTAGTATCGCTTAAATATTTTAAAGAAGTTTCAAATGCAACTTGAGAAATTATCTTTGAAAAATTGCTAGAAGCAACCTCCCAAAGTGTTTCATAATAATTGTTATCATCATCGGTGATAGAGCCAAAGGAATGTTTTTCAAGAATTTTTCTTACTTCTTCAATATAGAAAGAATCAGCTAGACCAGTTAAATTACTCATAAAAATACCTCGTTAGGTTGGTTGAAAGAACTGTTTGATAAAATTAATAATATTTAAAATAAGTTTTTTACTCATTTTAAGCCATGAAATAAGTATAAGAACACTAATGACAGCAAACACAAAACAAAAATTCAAATAAAAGCTATCAATCCATATCACTATATTCATGGACATTCTAGCAGAAATTTCCAAGCTTTGAATTAGCAAAATAGTGCCAACAATCATTAGAACACAAAAAAACGCCAAAAACGAAACCCATAAATAAGATTTTAACAAATCGCATAAATTTCGGTATTCTTCTTTTACCTTAAACCGATTTATGCCACTCCAACCAATTGATCTATATAATAACATGTGTATCGATATAAAAATTAATGGAGCATTAATAAATCTAAAAAAATGAAATAAAAGGGCTGATTTGCCAAATTCAGAATCCAAAAATTCGGTTTCCGATTCATACATTGTATGCAAAATCTTGTCGCTTGACAACCCAATATCTAAGTCAAACAACTTCCTATCCACATTCAATGGCGGTAAATTGGTATTCCCTCTCACCCACTCCACAATCCCCATCACCCAATCAGGTTGCCACACCAGTGTCAAATCCTTAACCCATGCTGAGATAAAAAACACTTCAAATAAAAAGTATGACCCCAAAAACACCAATGCCCACCTTTGGGCAGGTCGCATGGCAAGCTGTCCTGTTTCATTGAGATAATCAACGACTTCTTGACGGTCGTCATCGTCTAGTTCATTTAGATGGGCATTGAGTTCTTGTTCTCGTTTGGCAGTATGTGTTTTCCCAAAAAACAACCTAAACCAAACAGGACAAAGTGCCATCATGGTACAGATAAATAAATAAAAGACAAAGTTAAAGAACAGATTTTGCTGTAAGCTAAATCCTTCTAGCTCAAAGCCAAGAAAGACAAATCCGATAAAGAACCAAAAACAGATGATAAGAGCATAATAAAACAGATTGTCTTCATACAGACGATTAGAGACAAGCCAGTCAGCAATGGTGTTGGTGTGGTGGGGCATGGGGTGTCATCCATGATAAGTTTGATAAAATATAGGGATTGTTTAGAGTGATTATGATAGCATTATGTAAATGAGATTGGTACTTATTTTTACGTTGGTTTAGAAAATATCATGGTTAGGCAATGTTTACAAGCCATCGATGTCTACGGTGTCGCTTTTATCAAAACACCTTTAAATACATGCATATTTTTAAATTGATGTCGGTGATTCTGTGTTATAATAAAACGAGAACTTCATCCAAGCCGTGCTTACAAGTCAGCTTTTGTGTCCAGCCATTAAATACATCAATTCCGATAATTATTGTCACACTCATAACACCGCTTTAATGTTTAGCATCTACTCATCATTTACCAACCCAACCACACCCATCCTGCCAAAGGCACGACCCCATGATAACCATTTTAGCCGATGAAAACATCGCCCATTTGGACGATTATTTTTGCCATGATAATACCACGCTTATCAAATTAAAAGGGCGTGAGATTGACCAATCCGCCATTGACAGGCATAATCCAACCGCCCTACTCATTCGCTCGGTAACGCCCATCAATGCCGACGCCATTGCCAATCCTAATAATATTAAATTTATCGGCTCGGCAACGATTGGTACAGACCATGTGGATAATGATTTTATCCAAAAACACCATATCCATTTTGCCAATGCCAAAGGGTCAAGCAAACATTCGGTTGCCCAATACGTCATTACCGCCCTTTTAAGCAAATTTCCCAATTTAATCCATAAAAAAATCACGCTGGGCATTATTGGCTTGGGTAATATCGGAGCAACGCTTGCCAAATACGCCAAAGACTTAAATTGGGAGATTTTGGGATATGACCCTTATTTGCCAACATCGGACATTAATAACGCAAGTTTTAATGAATTATTGGCAAATAGCGATATTATCTCTATTCATACGCCATTAACAAAAACGGGTGATTATCCCACTTATCAATTATTTAATCATTCTGTTTTTAAACAATTAAAAAACAACGCCATTTTAATCAATACCGCTCGGGGCGAGATTATCAATCAAGATGATTTATTATGGGCAATGACTAATAAAAATCTGAATGTAATACTAGACGTATTTCCTTTTGAGCCAACCATTGATAAGGCACTGCTTGATAACCTTGCCCTTGCCACGCCCCACATCGCAGGCTATACCTTAGACGGTAAGTTGCGTGGGACAGAAATGATTTATCAGGCGTTTTGTGAGTATTTTAATTTGCCTATTTTACAAAATATGGATAAGTTATTACCGCCCAATCATTACCATTGGCAAACATTAAAAAATGAATTATTAAAAGGCAATACCGATATCTTAAAAAGCTATTATGACATTTTAAAAGATGACAATGAGTTACGCCACATTTGCACCGATAACGTACATGGGGCGGATTTTGATAAATTAAGAAAAAACTATGACTTAAAAAGAGAATGGCTTTATGACTAATACCGATTACCGCCCAAGCATGACCTTAGATTTGGCAATGAGTAAAGCTGAGATGATTGGCGATATTCGTCAGTTTTTTAAAAATCGGGACGTATTAGAGATTACCACACCCATACTATCCAATCATGGCAATACCGATATTTTTATAGAAAGCGTGAGCGTTAATTTTAAACAAGCTGGCAAATTAAAAACAGGCTATCTACACACATCGCCAGAATTTGCCATGAAAAGAGTATTGGCGGATTATCAAATACCGATTTATCAAATTTGTCAGGTGTTTCGTGATAATGAAAAAGGGCATAAGCATAATATAGAATTTACCATGTTAGAATGGTATCGTCCGCATTTTAGTTTGGACGATTTGGCAAATGAATTAAATGCTCTCATCGGCGTGGCACTGCATAAAAATCTGCCCTTTAAAACCTATCGCTACACCCAAGCCTTTATGGATATGCTCGGCATTCACCCCTTTTCTGCCGACATTGAGACATTACAACAAACGGCATTAAAGCAGGGCATTAACCTAGATATGGGCGATGATAAGCAAGGCTGGCTGGATTTGTTATTTAGTCATGTGATAGAGCCGACTTTGGGATTTGATTTGCCGACACTCATCACCGATTATCCTGTGGCGACTGCGTCTTTGGCAAAAGTGGCGACAGACGTGGACGGACATGCCGTTGCCAAACGCTTTGAGCTATATATCAACGGCATAGAGATTGCCAATGCTTATGATGAGCTTGCCAGTGGCGATGAGCTGTATCGGCGATTTACGCAGGATAATATTGAGCGGGCAAAACTAGGCTTGCCAACCATGCCGATTGATACAAACCTAATCCGTGCGTGCGATGACTTACCGCCATGCAGTGGCATTGCGTTGGGGCTTGACCGTCTGTTTATGGTGCGTGAGAGACTGACTGACATCAGCGGGGCGGTGATAATGATGACGGATAGGGCATGACTATTCATCCAAATCCCCCAACTCATCTATCTCCCCCAGCCACTTCGCCTGCTCTTTGGTGGGTTCAAACTGCTCCCACAAGTCAGGGCGACGCTCTTTGGTGCGTTTGACTTGCTCTAAAAACCGCCATTTGGCAATGTTGGCATGATGACCTGAAAGCAGGACATCAGGGACTTTTTTATCCTTAAAAATCAAAGGCTTGGTATAGTGGGGGCAGTCTAGTAGCCCATCGACAAAGCTGTCTTCTAGGGCGGACTTGTCATCATTCATCACGCTTGGCAGACGGCGAATGATGCTATCCATCAGCACCATCGCTGGTAGCTCGCCCCCTGTCAGCACATAGTCGCCAATGGAAATCTCGCCATCGACATAGGCACTAAGTAGCCTTTCATCAATGCCTTCATAACGCCCACAGAGCAGTATCATGCCATCAAGCTGGCTACATTCTACCACCGTCTTTTCATCTAGGGTCTTGCCCTGTGGCGACAGATAGATGACAGGGCAGGTAGGATTATCCTTACCCACGCTCCCAAAATGCTCATCGGCTAAGGCTTTGGCGTGTAATATCGCCTGCTCCAACGGCTCGGCAAGCATGACCATGCCCGGCCCCCCGCCAAAGGGACGCTCGTCAATCCGCCGATAGTTGTCCGTGGTAAAATCTCTGGGGTTAATGGTGTGTATCACCACCTGCCCCCGCCCCACCGCACGTCCTGTAATGCCGTACTCTGTGGTCGCCCCGAACATCTCAGGCAAGATACTAATGACCGCAAAAAACATAACGCCTTACCCACCGAACTTTTTGGCAAAGCCGTCAAGCACACAAGACGGCACGAACTTTGAGACATCGCCACCGAGTTTTGCCACTTCTCGCACGAGCGTGGACGAGACGAACGAATACTCTTGGGCAGGGGTCAAAAACACCGCTTCAAAACTCTCATCTAGGCTACGGTTCATGTTGGCAAGCCCAAATTCATACTCAAAATCACTCACCGCACGCAGTCCCCGAATTACCGCCACTGCATTTTGCTCTTTGACAAAATCCACCAGTAGCCCTTCAAAGCCAACCACTGATACCCGTTCATTGTCCTTAAAAATTTCCTGTACCAGTGCCACTCGTTCATCAAAGCTAAATAACGGCTTTTTGTGATGAGCGAACGCCACCGAGATGATGACTTCATCAAAGATTTTTAAGGCACGATTGACAAGGTCAATGTGTCCGTTGGTAATGGGGTCAAAGGTGCCGGGGTATAGGGCTTTTTTTGGAGTCATGGCGTTTGATGATTTGGTAAATAAGTAAAAAGTGCTTATGGTAGCAAATTTTTGGCGGTTTTGGGGATTTTATTTTAAATTTTTATAGGCATTGTTCAATAAAGGTATATTTTAAAATTTGAACGTGTAGATACCATAAACC
>NZ_MXAN01000094.1 GCF_002027545.1 Moraxella lacunata | reverse complement strand
GTGGATTGGCAGGAGCAATACTTTTATCATGCACAATAACTGCACATTTTGCAGTATCTGTATAAGTTTTGGCTTGGGCTACTGCTGGAAATAATATCATATTAAGTAAAGCTGTTGAAACAATTAATGTTTTCTTGAGCATAGTCTTACCCCTTCTAAAATTAAACAATTCACTTATTCTACATTGATATATTTTTAAAATCAACTGAAATAAGATTTACTTTCACCACCCAAACAACTCATAAAACTTACCAATGAATTTGGGGTCTTTGTGGGCTACTCCTTGCTCTCGTGCTTCCTTGAACCACTTTGAAAAGATATTATTATCAAAGTTCTTGGCAACTTCATCAAGGGCTTGCTCTTGGTATTGCTCGTCTAGGCTCTCAAACATTTCAATGAATGATATTCTACGCTGTTCGGCTCGCTCTTTCTCTTGGCGTTCCTGTTCGTCTTTGGCTAATTTGTCCGCCTGTTCTTTGGCTTTTTGGGCTTGTCTTTTGGCTTTCTCACGCTCTTTGCGTTCTCTCTCGGCTTTCTCTGCTTGGCGGTGTTGTTCTAAGCCCTGATTTATCAAGTTTTGGCGGTGTAAAGGGTCTGTAATGCCCTTTTGGTCTGCATAGGCGGTCTTATTGGCGACAACTTCACGCTCTTTATCGGTTAAACCGTCAAAAATGTCTTTGGTGTTGGGGTCTCGTTCGGTGTTCTCTTTGGTCTTTTTGGGTTTGGCATTGGCTTTTTGCTTAAACTCAAAATGAAATCCAACGATAACCCGCCCTTGTTTCTTTTGGGTGTAAGTGGCTGATAAATCAGTATTTTCATTGATTTGTTTTAGGGCAAAATCCAATACATACGCCTTAAAATTACTCATTGTCTTGTATTCGTTCGGCAGTAGTCCAAAACGAAAACGCAAGTCATCAAGGGAAATATCCAGCCACCCTGTGCCAGTCTTTTTATCCAAATGTCGCATAAAAAATTCATACAATCGCATTGCGTAACTACTTGATAATTGGGCGACTTGCTCAATTTCATAACTTGTAAACCGTCTTTCTAGTTCTACAAGCATTGGAATAATGGCGGTAGAAAACATAAATTTAACCGTTCCTTCCCCTTCGCCATAGTCGGCAGACTGCGTAAAACGCTCATAGCGTACACGCTGTTCGCCCTTATCAGTTAAGTATTTGTATCCCCACTTAGCATCAAACAAGCCCATAACCGCTTGCTTTAACGCTTTATACGCCCCTTGACGAGTTCCACCAAAGTTTGTGATGTAATCATCTGCGTGTATGGTCAGCATTTTGTCTTTAAGCTGTTCTACGGTGTCGCCAACATTGCGAGCCTTTAAGATTGCCAATAACACCAATCTTTGCTCAACTTCGCCCAGTCTATGACTGGCTTCAATCAAAGCATTGTCTTTAACAACTAAACTTCCCATAAAATCAATACCTTAAATAATATTTAAATAGGTTTATACACCCAATTTTAAATTTAAATAATTATATCATATACATATTTAAAAATAAAATTATTTTTTTATTATTTAAATGGTAACCAAACCTAGTTTTATTGGTAACCAAACCTAGTTTTATTGGTAACCAAACCTAGTTTTATTGGTAACCAAACCTAGTTAAATACCCCCCAGAACCCCAGTATTTTCAAGGGTTGCAGGGGGGCTATAAAACTATTATAAATATATACAAATTAAAAAAAAACGCTTCGCTCTTTTTTTAACCAAAAATTTAAATTTTTCCTTTGTCTTTTTAACCAATAGAACCATTGAAAGAACCAAAATAATCTTGGTCTTTTGACTGCTCTTGTTGAACCTGTTTAGGTTCTACTGGTAACTCTGGTAAACCAAATAACTTACGGTCTCTGTTCTCTGTTAAATATTTATCTAACCAAGCAAGAATGTTTTGATTGTACTGCTCATCATTTTTCATTCTCTGCAACAACATAGCACCCAGTAAAATTTTTCTCCTAGTCTCATCTTTGCGTTCTTTCTCTTTGGCTTTTTTCTTTTCACGATTTTCAGCCAGTTTCTTTTGTTCTTTAAGCTGTTTTAGCTTGGTTTCAAAGTCTGCTATCTTGTCATCAATAGATTTAGCCATAGGTTAAGCCCCTTTTATCAGAAACGGAATAATGTCCCTTAGAGTACCAAAAGTGGCAGATGTTGCCATACATACCCCAAGCCGAGCAGGGGACGAGCGAAACCACCACGCCCACATAATGCTAACCACAAGAAAAGCCGAGTTAGGGGCGGATAACCGCCTTGTTTTAACAGAAAAAATAGACCTTGAACTATCCAACGCCAAGCGAAAAGAATTAGGCTTGCAATCATCAAGCAAGGAAATCATCAGCATTCGCCAAGATTGGGAACGCATAGCAAACGCCCATTTGGAGCGAGCAGGGATAGCCGAGCGTATAGACCACCGTAGCCACAAGGAACTTGAAAACGGCAAAATACCGCAAATCCACGAAACACCCCAAGTAACCGCAATGAGACGAAAGGGGATAGAGACCGAGATTAGCCGAGCCAATGACGAACGCAGGGCATACAACGCCCAAATAGACCACCAAAACGCCCTAGAACGCCCCACAGAGCCACAGAAAGCCCAAGAGAGTGATTTACTAGCCAAAGCACAGGCAAGCCTACAAAATCGCTTACAGGAGCGTTTAGAGCAACGAGAACAGGCACGGCAGGCAGAACAACAAGCCGAGAGAGAACGCCAAGCCCAAGAGATTGAGCAATCAAGACAAAACCAAGATAGGGGATTTAGCCGATGAGCAACCAAGATAACACCGAGCTGATTGAAGTGGTTTTAGGGCTTTTGGAGAAGTCCAAACAGCAAGACGAGAGCATTCAAAAAGCGATTAAAGCCCTAGAAAGCGAAAAAACCGCCCTAGAAACGCTTAGGAGCGATTTTAAGGGGGTAGTAAGGTGTCAGGTAGGGGAGAGTGTCCAAAACGCCCTAGAAGCCCCTACAAACGCATTAGAAATGCAAATAAACCGCATAGGGGGAGTAACTGCCCACTTGCAACAGGCAAAAAAGGATTTGGATTGGCGTGCTAACCTTTGGTATTTTGGCGGTTTTGCGGTGTTTATGGCGTGCTGTATGGGTTTTATGTTGTGGTTTGTGCCAAGTTTAGACGAGATAGGGGCTAGACGAGCCGAATTAGACCACTTAACCGCCCAAATTGAGAAAGCCCAAAATCTAAAACGACTACAAACCAGTAATTGCGACAAGCGGTTATGCGTAAAAGTCATTGAAAGTAAATGCAATTACGGCAGTAAGGGGGATAAGTATTGTGTGGCGGATTTGAAGTAATTAAAAACCCATTATTGATTTCAACAATAATGGGTTTAATTTTCTAAGAAAAGTTTTCTTGTAAGGCATTGGCAACAAAATCAATGCAACTTTGTGGGTCATCAAATATCTTTTCGTCCAAATCTATAGAATGTGAGTGAGTATCTAATACATAAAAACTTTCGTCTGGTTTACTATCAACAAAAGAACACTGTAAGGAAAATGTGTCCAATCTAAATAATTCGCCCCTAAAACCACTACTGGATTTAAGAACTTCAAGTCTATAAACCAAGCCATCATCATCAGTATCAATTACATCAAAAACAACAGTTTTAACTACTTCTTTATACCTAATAGGCATTTGAAAGCTCCTTAAATTTTCTTACCACAATCACAATGACGAGCATAAGTGCCTCTTGGAGCTTTGCTCGTTGCATTCTTTTTCGCAGCCGTACAAGCCAGTGCTTTAGTTTTTCCTGTACCTGTACCTGTTACCCATTGTG
>NZ_MXAN01000093.1 GCF_002027545.1 Moraxella lacunata | reverse complement strand
AGTTGGGGACGGGGCGATACGGGTGCGAATGGGTTTGGTCATGGTAAATTCTCAAAATAAATAATACGCCAGCTCAGCTTTAATTTACAATTTTTAAAATCATAAGGGCGAATTGCAATTCGCCCCTTAGGCACGTTGTTGTAGCCTGTATTCACAAGGTTGGAGGTTTATATGGATGATCCATTATACTACATTGGTATTGATGTTGCCAAACATAAGTTTGATGTTGCTGTTAAACTGCCCAATGGCAAATACAAGCACAAGGTGTTTTGTAATCATCATCAAGGCTTTGATGAGTTTATCTGTTGGCTTAATGCCTTTGATGGTCGCTTTTGTGCTGTTATGGAAGCCACCAACATTTATCATGAAGCTTTGGCGGATTGTTTGGTGGCACAAAACATCATGGTCAGTATCATCAATCCTAAGTGCAGTGCCAGCTTTGCCAAAAGCGATAACCTACGGTCAAAGACAGATAAGATTGATGCTAAGCTCTTAGCAGACTATGCTTGTGAAAAAGGACATAAGCTTGTCTGTTATCAGCCCATGCTACCTGCCCAAAGACAACTGCTTCGTAAAAGCCGTCAGCTTGACCATTTAAAGGACAAGCTTGCTCAAGAAAAGGTACGTCTTAGCATGCTCATTGATGAAGATTGTATTGCTTATACCAAAGCGATGATAGACTTCATCAAAGGGCAAATCAAAGCCTTACAACAAAGCATTCGTCAGTGCGTTGCCAGTGATGACACTTTAAAGCAAAATGTCTCATTACTGCTTAGCATTCCTGCCATTGGCTTTGACAGTGCGGTTAAACTCATCTGCTACTTAGGTGACGGTAGTCGTTTTAAAAATGCAAAAGCAGCAGCAGCTTTTGCAGGGCTTACACCCATGATTAAATCATCGGGTAGTAGCTTACATCAAGTAATGGGCATTTCTAAAATCGGACAAGCAGACATTAGAAAAGCCTTATATTGCCCTGCCATGAACTTTGCCTTTGGTCGTTATAAAGACGGTGCTTATCGTTTGTTTGTAGATAGACTAAACAGCCAAGGCAAGGCAAAAAAGGTTGTGATTACCGCACTCATGCGTAAGCTTGTCAGTATTGCCCAAGCGGTACTACAAACACAAACCCCGTTTAAATTAGAGTTACATCGTTGAGATGGATTGGGGGTTGTGGTTTATGGTATCTA
>NZ_MXAN01000092.1 GCF_002027545.1 Moraxella lacunata | reverse complement strand
TACAGTTGCTACAAATCCGTGGTAAATATCAAGTTTGTTAGGCACATCAATCAAAACTGCCCAATCTCATCATCCGTCAAAAAGCGACATTCGCCCATTTCAAGCCCGTCTAGCGTAATCGTACCAATGCTGGCTCGGTGTAGCTCTATCACTTTATTACCAAAATACGCCATCATGCGTTTGACCTGATGATATTTGCCTTCGGTCAAAATAAGTGTGGCGTGGGTCTCGTCTATGAACGACAGCTCGGCAGGGCGGGTTTTTTCGCTGTTGCCTTCTAGCAAGATACCGTTTGCCACTTGTTTTATGGCGTGGGCTTGTTCATCTGCGGTCATCGGGTCGGCAAGCGTGATTTCATAGCGTTTGGGCTGATGACGCTTGGGGCTAGTAACTCGGTGTAGCCATGCTCCGTCATCGGAGAGTAGTAACGCCCCTGTGGTGTCCACATCAAGCCGTCCTGCGATACGCAAACTTGCCACTTCGGGTACGGCAATCAGCTCAGTAACAATGGGGTATTCTTTGGCTTTTAGGGTGCATTCAAAGCCGTCTGGCTTATAGAGCAAAATATAACGGCTACCGTCCGCCACCGATAACGGCTCACCTGCCCACAACACTTCATCATCGGCTTGGATATGTACGCTACCGTCTTTGATGACTTCATCGTTTATCGTAATCTCGCCACGGTGCAGGATTTTTTTGCATTCACTGCGAGACAGTTCAGTGGCTTTACTTAAAAATTTATCTAGTCTCATGGCATTTTTGTCAAATAAAAGGATTAGTGTAGCATATTTGGGCTGACTATACAAAAACTACCAATTTTTCAACCTATCTAGCATCTCTGCCACCGAATACGCCCCTGCCAATTTTTCTTCGGTTTCAAACACCATCAAATATTTGTATTTTCGCCCATCGCCCATCGCATTGGCTTTTTGTTCCCAAAGTTTTCCTGCACGGATTTTGGCTTGGCTGTCGCTACCGTCTAGCTGGTTGCCTTTGGTTTCTAGTAAAACCATCGTGCCTTGTTGGGTTAGTAAAATAAAATCGGGATAATGATTTAAAAAAGCATTGATATAAAAGCCTTTTTTCTCCAAATTTCTGTGCCAAAATGCCAAATGAATGTCATCATGATTTAAAATTCTTTGTAGAACTTTGCTTTCAAACGTGCTGATTTTGCCTTCTTTGTCGTACAGACTGCCTACAAGTGGTGTCGCAAATTCGCTTGGGCTGATTTCTGTGGGAAATACAAAACTCGGAGCGAGGATAATTTCATAAATATCCAAACGTTTATTAAACTCTTTTTCGGCAAATTCATTGCTGATTTGGTTGATTTTGGTTTTGATTTGATTGAAATATTGATGAATGTTTGCAAAACAATGCTGGCGTTGCTCGCCACTCATTTGCTCCACAACACGGCGAAAATAATTTTTCACATCATCATCGCCAATTGGATAAAATGACTTTTTACCCAAATCAAACAGATTTTGCACCAAAGTATCTTGCTGGCTTTTGTCTGAATAATTAGCAAATAATTCAGTCAGTTGTTTTTTGTCTCGTCCTTTTAAAGGTTGAAATTGCACCATGCCATTTTCATCAATATCGCCTTGATATACCGTCTCGCTGATGTTGCCAAAATCAATATTGCAATTTTCGCCAGCCAATTTTAAATCCATAAGCAAATTGGCTTTATCCAATAAAACCAATTTATTATCTGTTTTAAATAAATCCGATAATTCTGCCTTAATAAAAAATTGTGGCAATTTTAATTCATTCGCTTTGCAAACAAATTCGTCTCGCATTTTTGCCATATTGGTTTTTCCTTGCAATTCGTTGGGCAACGGTGTTTTGTTTTGGGCGGTTTTTTCTTGGTAATTTTGGGCGATTTGGCTTGCTTGGTTTTGCAAAGTTTCAACCATTTGGGCAACTGGATTGTTTTCAAAAACCGCATTTTGTGTCTGTTCAGGCTGCCTGAAAACAAAATCTTGCGGCAAAATCACATCATCTTTATTTTCTTCAATATTTTGATTTTGTGGCGAAAACAAATCATCGGTGGGATTGCTTGGTGTCGGTTGTGGCGGTGCTTCGCTTGGCGTGGCAAGGCGATAATCATCTTCGCTAAACCCTGCCATGTTCAAGCCTTTGACAACCGATTGCAGCGTTTCATCAAATTTATCAGACGCAGTAAACACAAAACTGGCGTTTAAAATCGGCGACGGGTGATTTTGGGCATAAGGCTGTCGTAACACTCGCCCGACAATTTGCGTAACATCAACCACAGACGATTTATTCGCCAAACTTGCCAAAATATAGGCAAATGGGCAATCCCAACCTTCTTTTAGGGCATTTACCGTAATCACAAAGCGGATTTCACATTCTTTTGACAACAAATCCACATTTTTCAATTCATTGATTTCACTTGTTTTAATGGCGATTTGATTTTCAGGAATGCCAATTTTTAACAATTCATTTTTAATATGGGCGAAAGTGGCGTTGTCGTCTTTGGTTTTGGGTTCGGCTTGAAACAGGATAATGGGACGAACATAGGGGGCGTTGTGCGATTTTTTGGCATTTTGGGCGATGTTTTCCAAATTGGCACGCAAGGTTAAAGCCGACATCATCACATCGGCTTGGCTGTGCTGTTTGCTGACAATCACAGGCAATTTAACCATTTGTTCTTGTTTGAGCGAATGGGCGTTCACATAGCTGATAATGTTGCTGGTGTCTTTGGGTGTGGCGGTCAATTCCAAAATAAAACTGGGGTTTAGGTTGTTTAGCATCTCATGCGACAATGGCGTGGTGGTGTGGTGGCTTTCGTCCACAATCAGCACAGGATTAAGACTGCGTAATACATTAATTAGACTGGTTTTGTCGTAATCGGACAATAAATCAGTACCGCCTAAAACAGTAAAAGTATCCAAATTGCTGTTTTCACGGTAAGCACGCAGTTTTTCATTACGCTTTTTGCCCATCAATTTATCGCTGTTATTGTGGTAAGTTTCTATGTCTTTTTTGCTTAATTTTAGACTGCTAAAACTCATCACCACAATGCTGATGCCTTGTTGTACGCTGTCGGCATCAAAATTTTGCCCACGCAAAACCTGTTCTTTATCAAGAATTTGCACACGGCTTGCACCGCCAAAATGGGCATTTAATTTTTGGCGGTATGGGTGCGAAATATCACGCAAATTTTTTAGGGTTTGCGACAAAATGCTCTCGGACGGCACAAGCCACACCACCATTTTGGGGCGTTTGTTGCCATAAAATTCAATGGCATTAAAAATAGGCTGTAAGCTATTGACTGCAATAAAAGTTTTTCCGCCTGCGGTGGGAACTTTTACGCAAACATTCGGCACGTTGTGAATGTGATTTTGGTATTTGGGTGGGCTGATAAGTGGGTAACGATGCTCACGCCAAAAAGTCTCAAAAATCGTGTTCAGGCTGCCCAAATTGGGATTGTTCAATAAATTCAAATAGTTTTGCAAATCGTCAATCACGCTTTGTTGGTAGCTTTTTAATTCCATGGTTTGCCCCTTAAAATTTGCTGATGTCTCGTGGAATGCGTTTAAAAACAATGTGATATTGTTTTAACTGCTCTGGGCTTAATGCCACTTTGTCGGCATAAATCACCCAAGATTCAGGACGTTGAACAAATCCTTTTGGCGACAAAGATTGCAAAAACGCCAAATCCAGCGTGGTTACTTGATTTTGCAGATAATAAAACACATAAGCGGTGCCATTTGCCACACCCAAAGCGTGTGGCGATACGCCATTGTCTGTATGCCAAATCTCGTCCATGCCTTCGGTGTAGCCGATGTATTCACGAATGGCAGTAATGGGGGCGGTGGGGTTGAGATTGTCGCCATAAAAAAGCGGTTCGCCTACGGTGTAGAATGAAAATCCGCCGCCTGTTCCGCCTTGCGTTTCGGCTTTTGTGCCGTAGCCGTTGATGACACGGTGAATGCGTTCGGCGGTAATGGTTTCGGCATAATCCATCATTTCAATGCCGATAAAACGGCGATTTCCGCCATCTTGTTGATTCAGCGATAAGACGGCATGGGCGGTTGTGCCACTTCCCATAAAACTGTCTAGGATTAGGGCGTTTTTGTCAAAATAAGAAAGCAATTCTGTAATAAGTTCAACAGGTTTTACTGTATCAAAACCAACAGCTCTCCCCATAATTGTATTAAGCAATTCTTTTCCTGATTGTGCCGTGCCAAATTGGCTTGCAGGCAAGTGAGACCAAAAGGGTTGAAATTTACGTTTATCAATTTCATCTTCTGGATAGAATGCTCTTTTAACCAGCTCATCAACAATTTCTAATCTATTATTTTTTAATAATTCATTAGCGGTATCTAAACCAATTTGCCAACGTTTCCCTTCTCGTGGATATAATCCTAAAATTGGGAATTTCATTGTATCTCGTTGATATTCACCAGCATCTGATTTCTCAATAATTTCAAAACGGCATTTTCCTAATTGCCCTTCATGCGGATAATGCAACCCACTTTCCACCTCTTTTAAAATGAATTGATTAAGATTGGTTTTATTTTTTGCATAAAATAAGATAGCTTCTGATTTTTGTTGCAAACCAAATCTTGCTGAACCTGAATTGATTGGTTGAGTTGTTGATTCCCAAGTAAATTCGCCAATAAAATTACTTCTGCCAAATATTTCATCACAAATACATTTCAGATAAGCCTCTTCGTTAGCGAAATCTATGCTGATAAAAATCACACCATTATCCGCCAGCAATTCTTTTAATAATTTTAGGCGTGGGTAAATCATGCACAGCCATTTGTCATGGCGTGAAAAGTCTTCGCCTTCTTTGCCGACCACTTCGCCCAGCCATTTTTGAATGCGTGGGTCGTTCACATTGTCGTTATACACCCAGTTTTCATTGCCTGTGTTATAGGGTGGGTCTATGTAAATGCAGTTTACCCGTCCGCCAAATTCAGGCAGCAGCGATTTGAGTGCGGTCAAGTTGTCGCCGTGAATCAGGATGTTGTCAGTGCGGTTGGTGGGTTTGTTGTCGTCTGCGACAAAATCGTATTGTTTTTTAAGTAAATGAAAGGGCAAAAAACAGCTACTT
>NZ_MXAN01000091.1 GCF_002027545.1 Moraxella lacunata | reverse complement strand
ATTGAAAAATCAATAAGTTGTAACTTTCAGTTGATATTGAAGTAAAAACAACTTATTGCCTACTCCTTTTCCCAAAAAACCACATCACCCCCAAAACAAAAAAGCACAACTCACGTCGTGCTTTATGCTTTTTACCCAATCATCTTATACCAATGCCGTGCCGTCATCGGTTTTGTGATAATTACGGTTAAAATAAGTCAATGCCTTATCGCTGTCGCCTTGACGAATGGCGATAATCTCACAGATAAACACCCCATGCGTGCCAACTTCTTTAATCTCACCAATCTTGCAATCAAAGCTAATCAAGGCATCAGTTAGCATTGGCGAACCTGTGGTTAGTGTCTCCCAAGTGCCATGCGTGAAACGTTCATCAGAATTTAGCCGTGATGCAAAGGTATTAGACAAATGCGACTGCTCGGCAGTCAAGGTGTTGACCATAAGCACGCCATTTTTGACAAAATTGTCATAAAAACCGATATTTGTATTCATACACACGAGCAAAGTTGGGGGCGTGTCGGTAACGCTACATACTGCCGATGCCGTAAAGCCATGTCGCCCTGCCACGCCGTCTGTCGTTACCACATGAATGGCGGTGGTGAGTTTTGCCATTGCGTCTTTAAAATCTGTGATTGATACCATGTTATTTTCTTAAAATTATTTTTCTAATTCAAAAAGTATGCTACTAAGGAAAACCGTTCGTGGTGAGCTTGTCGAACCATGAAAAGGTTTTCTTTCACCCTTCGACAAGCTCAGGGCGAACGGAAAACCTACTTAGCATAAATGGTTGGGATTTTTTAAAACCCCAACATTTTTTACCAATTATTTACCTGCCAACTCGTTACGAATAATCTTCGCCCCTTCGCTAAGAGCGTGCAACTTGCCACGAGCAACCGTGCGAGACAGGGGAGCCATACCGCAGTTGGTGCTTGGGTAGAGCTTATCAGCGTCCACAAATTGCAAGGCTTTACGCAAAGTATCCGCCACTTGCTCAGGCGTTTCAATCTCATTGGTCGCCACATCAATCGCCCCAACCATGACCGTTTTGCCACGAATCAGCTCAATCAAATCCATTGGCACACGAGAATTTTGGCATTCTAGCGAGATGATGTCAATTTTGGATTGTTGCAGTTTTGGGAAACTCTCTTCGTATTGTCGCCATTCATTGCCCAAAGTTTGTTTCCAATCGGTGTTCGCCTTAATGCCGTAGCCGTAGCAGATATGTACTGCCGTTTGGCATTTTAGCCCGGAGATGGCACGCTCCAAGGTCGCCACGCCCCAATCGTTTAGCTCATCAAAAAACACATTAAACGCAGGCTCATCAAACTGAATAATATCCACGCCTACCGCTTCCAGCTCTTTTGCTTCTTCGTTTAGGATTTTGGCAAATTCCCACGCCAGCTTCTCACGGCTCTTATAATGCCCGTCATACAAGGTATCAATCATCGTCATCGGACCAGGCAGAGCCCATTTGATGAGCTTGTCGGTATGCTGACGCAAAAATTTGGCATCGTCCACAAACACCGATTTTGGGCGAGACACATCGCCTACCACGCTAGGCACGGAAGCATCATAGCGGTTACGAATGCGGACAGTTTCACGCTTGTTAAAATCCACACCGTCCAAATGCTCAATAAACGTGGTTACAAAGTGCTGACGGGTCTGCTCACCGTCGCTGACAATGTCAATGCCTGCTCTGGTCTGCTCGGCAAGCGATACCAAAAGTGCGTCTTGCTTGGCTTGTAATAACTCATCGCCTTCAAATTTCCATTCTGACCACAGTTTTTCAGGTTCGGCAAGCCAAGACGGTTTTGGCAAACTGCCTGCGGTGGAAGTGGGAAGTAAAATTTTGCTCATTGTGTTTTCCTAAATTAAAAAATGATTTCTATTTAAAAAGATGTGGTATAGAAAACCGTTCGTGGTGAGCTTGTCGAACCATGAAAAGGTTTTCTTTCACCCGCAGGCATGGCTCAGGGCGAACGGAAAACCATTTATCACCAAACTCCATTATACCAAAAAATTCAAATCAGCCGACCAAAATTTATCGGCTGATTGAAATTCATCTCTTATTTTTCAGCAAGCCAAGCGTCCAAAATCTCTTTGTAGGGCTTGATAAACTGCTCTTCGGCAAGTTTGCCTTGTTTTACCGCCAAATCGTTACGCTCCACACGGTCATAATCCACTTTTGGCACGGCATAATCTTCATAAGTTAGACTGCCTTTGTACACTTGCCCTGCAACCGAGTTGGCACTATAAATCTCTGGGCGGTAGATACGCTGGAACGCTTCCATGGTCGCAATGGTGCTAATCAGCTCTAAGTTGGTGTAATCGTTCAACAAATCGGCATTTTCATCAAAATAGAACGCATACGGAGCAACCGATTTTGGTGGCATAAAGTAACGCACTTTTAAGCCCATTTTGGCAAAATATTCATCGGTCAATGAATAGTCGTTTTGCACATATTCCACGCCCAAAATCGGGTGCGTGTTGGTGGTTCTGTGATAGGTGCGAGTGGTCGCAACGCTTAGGCACAGGACAGGCGGTTTTTTGGATTGAGCTTTGTACTCTTCGGACGCAACCATGAATTTGAACAATTTGCCATGCAAATCGCCATAACCTTCTGGTACAGTAAATTCAGGCTTGTCTTTGTTGTACTCACGAAGTAGCACGCTAAAATCATAATCACGGACAAACGATGAAAAGCTGTTGCCGATGATACCGTCAATGGTTTTGCCTGTTTTGTGGTCAACCACAGACGTTTTTAGCCATTCCAATCCTGAGAAAAATTCGCCCTTGCCTGCCACGTCAATGTCAATAGACACAATGTCAATCAGCACCGAATAGCGGTCGTTTGTTGGGTTGTCCCAAGTCGCTAGGTCATTAAAGCGGTTGTTAATCATTCTAATGGCGTTTTGTAGGTTTTGTTTGCGGTTTTCGCCACGAGCTAGGTTAGCAAAGTTGGTGGTCAAACGGGTGCTACTGGCTGGCTCATAGTTTTCATCAAAACGCTGGGTATGCACTCGGCATTGAAATTGTACGGTCATTTTTTCACCTTGCGGGGTTGTTTTTGGAATGTGTATATTAAACCACATTTTATTGATGAAAAAAACTGATATATTTTTAAAAAAAGTTGAAAAAAATTCAGGTTGGGGAAATGTTGTGGTTTTGGGTGTTTGTCTTTGGTGGATTTGTGGGGATAAATTGCAATTTGTCTGATGATAAGGTATGATTTTTGGGTGTTGTGTTTTTCCTACGCATTTATATTTAAAGTGGCGGGGGTTCAAGCACCACTATGCTTTTTCTTTTAAAAGGTGCATGGGATGCACTCTACGGAACTGATTTAACACACATTTTTACTTTATGCAAATATTTTTACAATTTTATGCACATTTTTTTGTAATTTTCATTGACCTTATGCACAAATAAAGGTAAGATATAACTATGGACAGGGTAGCGTAAGCGTAATTCCTAGTCGGCAAAAGCTCCAAAGAAATTTGGGGCTTTTGTTTTAGGGATAAATTCTCAACCCCAAATCTTCATACTCATGCCCTGTATGATTTGCTCCATGCTTACAATAAAATTTATGTTTAATAACATCAAAGGCTCGGTTAGTCTGAGCAGGTCTTAATACATGGTTACCAATGGGTCGTGCGATTAAATCCGCCAGTTGCATGCCTGATGAGTTGGCGTATTTTGATGCCAAAATCAGTTGAAATGGATAGCATTTATCTTGGCAAACACGCTCAAATTCAGCTTTTAACAACTTATCTTCATTCAATCCACGTTGTTCAAATACCACAAAAGTTTGGGCATCTTGCTGTCTTTTTTCACCCAAAAAATCATACAAGCGTTCAAGCCCCATTGACATTGCCAAATGATAAGGGTTGTCCGCAATATCGGCTTTGGGTAGTTCATCTTTGCGGATAACACAAGCGATGACAACAAATTTATTATTTTTCATCAATTCGCTAATATCATTTAAAAATGTTTGGTGTATCTCGTTGGGCTGATTAAACACCCCCTTACGTTTTAGAATATCTCGCTCATGTAAAATAATCATGTCATGCCCAAAATAATTAAATTTTAGGTTTTGAATGTCTTTAACAGTATGGTTGTTATACCCCACTCTCAACTAAACCAACCCAAGCCCCTTGAAACAAAAACGACATAGCCCAATCCTAAGTTTCACCACAAAACAATCTAGGAGCAAGCTATGTCGTATGATGATTTTATCATTGTTGTCTATCTTTTGGTAGAGGCTTTGTATCAAAATCTTGTAACCAAACCTTTAAGAAGTAAAGGCTTTCTCCCTGCCTTATCTGATGCCGAAGTCATCACCATGGAGCTTGTTGGAGAGTGCTTGGGTTTTGATACAGATAAAGGCATTTGGGCTTATTTTAAAAACTGCTATCAGCATTACTTCCCTAAATTAGGCTCGTACCCAAACTTTGCCAAACACTGTGCTAATTTGGTCTGGATTAAGGATAAGATGATGAGTGTGCTTGGTGCTTTATGTGTAAACCAAAATCATCAAAACAAATCGCCCTGCTTAATTGACAGCTTTCCTGTGTCTGTATGTGTCTATCAAAGAGCAAAAAGACACAAATCTTTTAAGGGTGTTGCCAGCTTTGGTTATTGTGCCAGTAAAGACGAACGTTATTTTGGGTTTAAAGCTCATCTTATGACAAACAAAGATGGTCAAATCCTAAGCTACATCCTAACACCTGCCAATACAGATAACAGACAAGCGGTGTTTGAGCTGACACAATCATTGCAAGGACAGCAAGTAAGGCAGTTGTTTGGAGATAAAGGCTATCTGTCCAAAGACTTACAAAGCGAACTTATTCAATTAGGCATTGATTTACAAACCCCACTTAGAGACAATATGAAAGATGACAGAAGTCAAAGTTTTTTGTCTTATCTTAAACGAACAAGAAAAACCACCCAAACAGTCATCTCACAATTATCCCAAAGGTTTAATGCGCAAACCACCAAAGCAAGAGATTTATGGCACCTGTCCAATCGTGTGATTAGAAAACTCTTAGCTCACAGTCTTTGTGTGCAGATTAACAAACAACTTGGCAACCCACCACTTAGGTTTGAGATGATTTTAAGTTGAGAGTGGGGTAAAATATATCTTTATTGAATAATACCGATTATTTGACTGCAAAAACCAATCACGCAAGCTCAAACGCCTTTATCAAGGCATCATCTAACCTATCCACAGCGATGATGTTGATTTTGGCAAAATTTTTATCGCCTGCTTTGGGGGCGTTGGCTTTGGGGATAATGGCGTGGGTAAAGCCGTGTTTCATCGCTTCTTTTAGGCGTTCTTGACCGTTTGGCACAGGGCGAATCTCCCCCGATAGCCCCACTTCGCCAAACACACACAGCCGAGCGGGGAGTGGTTTTTCCTTGATACTGGACGCACAGGCAATCAGCACCGCCAAATCCGAGCCTGTCTCCATGACCTTGACCCCGCCCACGACATTGACATACACGTCCTGACCGCTTGTGTAGATACCGCCATGACGGTGCATGACCGCAAGGAGCATGGAGAGCCGTTGATAATCAAGCCCCAACGCCATGCGTCTGGGCTGACCTTGCGAATCGTCCACCAACGCTTGCACTTCCACAAGCAAGGGGCGTGTGCCTTCACGGCTGACCATAACCACCGAGCCTGCAATGGGTTTGTCATATCGGCTCAAAAAAATGGCGGACGGATTGGCAACTTCCTTCAAGCCTGTGTCAGTCATACCAAAAATACCCAATTCATTGACCGCTCCAAAACGGTTTTTGACCGCACGAATCATTCTAAATCGGCTGTCCGATTCGCCTTCAAAATACAGCACCGTATCCACCATGTGTTCTAGCACACGAGGCCCTGCCAACGCCCCTTCTTTGGTAACGTGTCCCACCAAAAATAGAGCCGTGCCTGTCTGCTTGGCATAGCGTGTCAAGACGGCGGCGGATTCACGGATTTGGGCGACACCCCCAGGGGCGGACTGTATGGCTTCGGTAAAAAGCGTCTGGATTGAGTCAATGACGGCAATGGCAGGCTGTTCGGCGGTGAGTGCCATGCAAATGGTCTCAACGTTGGTCTCGGCAAGCACTCTTAGGCGGTCGGTCGGTAGCCCAAGTCGCACCGCACGCATGGCAACCTGCGACAGGCTCTCTTCGCCTGTGATATATAAAGCCGAGCCAGCGAGCGAATCGCTACTTGCCATGTTAATGGCGGTCTGCAAAAGGATTGTGGATTTGCCGATGCCAGGGTCGCCCCCAATCAGCACCACCGAGCCTGCCACAAGCCCACCGCCAAGCACACGGTCAAACTCGCCCAAGCCTGTGGGCATACGAGTTTCTAGCGAAAAGCCGACATTGGCAAGGGTCATCACCCCAGAGCTGTCGCCTGCATAGTTGGCGGTTTTTGGGGCGGATTTGGCGGTGCTTTTTTTGTGGTGAGGCATGGCGACATTGGGGGCTTCGGTGAGCGTGTTCCATTCGCCACAGTCGGCACATTGCCCTGACCATTTGCCGTAATTGGCTCCGCAGGATTGGCAGACGTAAGAGGATTTTTTTGCCATGATGAGTGTGTGTTAAAATTTGGGGTATTGTAGCATTTTTATTTGAAGCATGGCAAAAATTATACAGAAAAGCGGTTGTGTTTTTGTCGGTCTATTAGTTTGATAAAATTAGGTTTGGTAAAATTCATTCTCAGCTTAAAACAGCAACTTATTGATTTTTCAAT
>NZ_MXAN01000090.1 GCF_002027545.1 Moraxella lacunata | reverse complement strand
GTCATGGGTAGGCATGGCTCACCACGAACGGAAACCGTGGTACTTTTTCATTTTGCAGAGTGTAATTTAAAAAAGTTAAGTTAAAATCTTAAAATTTACCCAGTTAAGTGGTCGGATTGTGGCTCGAAGTCAAAATCCTTATTAATATTTCAATATCAACAAGGATTTTTCCTTGAAAAACGGGCGATTCCCCTACTTTTTTAACAGGCATTTTTCATTGCAAATACCAATATTCAATACGCCCTAATAATCTGTAAAATTAATACATCAGTTAGGATTGGAGTATGAAATTATTTTTTGTTGAGAATTATTTTTTTAACTTGCAAGATAAAATTTATTTTGCTATATTATTACCACTTTATTTTATAAAATAGGAGATGTTATGAAATTAGTAAAGTTTGTTGCCATTGCTTTGCTTGGCATTGCATTAATCGCGTGTGGCGGCGGTAATAAACCAGAAAATGTTGCCAAGAAATTTATTGAGTACGGCTATAAAGGCGATGTGGATAACATGATAAAGTTAATTAACATGCCTGAAAACGCCAAAAAAGATGGCACCCAAGAGATTGTTAGTGGTAAATTAAAGCAAGCTGCCATAAAATCAAAAGAAGAATCGGATAGAAAAGGTGGCTTAAAAGAAGTGGTGGTAGAGTCGAGTCAGATTGATGAACCAAATGGCACAGGTCGTGTTAAGATAGTTGTTCATTTTAAAAATGATGGTTCAAAATCACAAACCGAAAATGTGCGTGTTATTCGTTCTGGCAAAGAATGGAAAGTCAATTTATAATGATATTACTTAAAAAACACAAATCATTAATGATGGTTTGTGTTTTTTTATTGATAAAATCATCAGTACCATCCAGCAATTTTTATTTTTATAATGAAGATGGGGTTCGTAATAATGTTAAGCTGGGTGATTTTATTGTGCGTCAAGGCACGGCTTATGAAAGTGAACTGATAAAAAATTTAAGTGGTAGTCAATATTCTCATGTGGGCTTAATTATACAAGTAGAGCCAAGAATTTTAATCATTCATGCCACCACTGATGACAAAAAGGATAAACCAAACCAAGTTATTGTATCAACACTGTCTGAGTTTGTTCAGCCAAAACTCGCCAAAGGATGGGCGATTTATAGGAATGATAAATTGACCAGTGAAGACATTGAAAAAATTATCAAAAATACAAAGATGCAGATGGGTGAGCCATTTTTTCTGTCCGTAAAAAACGAAAAAGTTCAAGGTGTTTATTGCACAACATTGATTGCCAATCATTTGCCCAAATCTATTTATCATTCATTACAATGGCAACAAATTGACATACTTGGCTTGCATGGAGAAATCTTATATCCAAATGCTCTTGTTGATGAAAATGTGGGTTCAAGATTGATTTATAAAGAATAAATTAGAGAAGTTTGGTTTTTAAGATTTATTTAAATATCAAGCGGTCAGGTAACTATAACACTCCATAAAGTTGCTAAAAAATTTCTTGATTGTTCTGTATTGTAAAATGTATCATGGATGATTCATGATTTTTTATAATTTAGAAATAAATTAGGGTGTACCAATACCAATATAAAACCCACCCACTCATTTTTCCCTTGTAATTTCCCCCATTTTGTTACAAAATAGGCGGTTAAATTTTAAATTAGAGAATAACGATGAATGTATTGATTATGGCGGCAGGTACAGGCGGACACGTTTTCCCTGCGTTGGCGGTGGCGGACGAGCTGACATCTCGTGGGGCAGTCGTGCATTGGCTTGGTACGCCAAACGGCATGGAAAATGAGCTTGTCGCCAAACACGGCTACACCATGCACCATATTGATATGCAGGGCTTGCGGGGTAAGGGATTGGCTCGGGCGATTAAATTGCCTTTTATGCTATTTAAAGCAGTCATGGCAAGCAAAAACATCATCAAAAACAATAATATAGATGTGGTTATTGGCTTTGGCGGTTATGTGACTGTACCGGGGGGATTGGCGAGCAAATTATCAGGCAAACCGCTCATCATTCACGAGCAAAACGCCATTGCAGGCATGAGTAACAAGACCCTAGCTCCCCACTCGGCAAAAGTGCTACAAGCCTTTGACGGGGCATTTAGTGGCATGGGCGACAGGCTCATCACGGTGGGCAATCCCGTACGCACTGCGATTATTAACGCCACACCGCCAAGCGAGCGTTATGACGTGGCGGACACATCACCTTTAAAGGTGCTGGTGGTGGGCGGTTCGCTTGGGGCAAAAGCCATTAACGAAGTGGTGGTGGAACTCTTAAAACTGTCGGACAAGCCCCTAACCGTGCGACACCAATGCGGTAAGGACAACCACAACGCCATGTTAGTCGCCTACTCGCAAGCAGGGATTGACACAAGCCGTCATGTGTTTGAAGTCATGCCGTTTATTGATGACATGGCACAGGCGTACAGTTGGGCGGACGTGATTATTTGTCGGGCAGGAGCTTTGACGGTAACCGAGATTGCCAGTGTGGGCGTTGCTCCGATTTTTATTCCGCTACCGCACGCTGTGGACGACCACCAAACCGCCAACGCCAAGAGTCTAACCGAGCATGGGGCAGGGATTTTGTTGCCCCAACATGAGCTGTCGGGCGAAAAACTTGCACAGATTCTAGGCAATCTTGACCGCCAACAATGCCTAGACATGGCAAATAACGCCCGAGTCTTTGCCAAAACAGACACAACCACACAAGTGGCGGATATTGTGGAGCGTGTGGTTAAGGGCTAGTTTGTTGTTTGGCATTATTTGATTAAGATATTTTTGAAGTGGACGTGTAGGAGTGAATTACATTTGCCTAAAAATCAATACTTTATCATAGGGAAAATTGCAATTTGCCCCTGCAAATTAACCAAAAGTATCATTAATTCACAATACCTTTTTTTGATGAGTTAAAAAATGTTTTACCATAAAATCAACGACGCATTAAGCCTAACCTTGGTGCATTCATCATTTGCCAGTCAAATGAATGATATTGTCAATACTCAAAAAGAATATTTGGGCAAATGGCTACCGTGGGCGAATGATTTTAGCGAAAACAGCTATCGTGAATTTGTCAAATTTGCCCTGCACCAATATGCCGATGATAAAGCCATTCATACCCATATTATTTATGATGATAAAATTATTGGGGCGGTGAGTTTAAACAACATTTATCATCATCTAAAAAAGGCAGAGATTGGCTATTGGCTACACCAAGATTATCAAGGGCGTGGTATCATGACCCTTGCCGTGCGTGCGATGATGGATATTGCCAAACATGCCTATGGCATGGACGTGGTGGATATTAAGGCAGGTGAGCATAACACCCCAAGCCGACAAGTTGCCGAGCGATTGGGGTTTGAGTTTTGTGGTATCATTGCCAATAATGAAAACGTCAATGGCGATATTATTAACCATGCGGTTTATATGTATCGGTTTTGATTTGAAAATTGTAGGGTAAAATATTTGCCTTAATTTGTTAAATTAAATTTGATTTATATATTAACAGTTAAATTTTAAATGAATTGGGTATTTTAAATTAAAAGTTATCCAAATAAAAAATCATGGTAATTATTTACCAACCCCATTTAACACCTAAAAAGAGAAAAAGTTATGCCAAATTCAGCCAACATCAAAACCCTACCCAAACAACTTATTGAAATCCCAGAGATGAGACGGATTAACACCGTGCATTTTGTTGGTATCGGTGGGGCAGGTATGTGCGGTATTGCCGAAGTGCTTGCCAATCAAGGCTATACGGTTACAGGCTCGGACATTAAAGAAAGCGTGGTTACCAAGCGTTTAGAGAGCCTAGGCATTACGGTATTTATCGGGCATGATTCGTCTAATATCAAAAACGCTGACGTGCTGGTGGTGTCGTCCGCCATTGATAAAACGAACCCCGAGATTCAGACCGCCTTGCAAGCCCGACTGCCCGTGGTTCGCCGTGCCGATATGCTCGGAGAGCTGATGCGATACCGCCACAGTATTGCGGTGGCAGGGGCTCATGGCAAGACCACGACCACAAGCCTGCTGACCATGATGCTCACCGAAGCGGGGCTTGACCCGACTTATGTGATTGGTGGTAAATTGAATGCGTCTGGCAAAAATGCGTCTTTGGGCAGTAGCCGATACCTTGTGGCGGAAGCGGACGAGTCCGATGCGTCATTTTTGAGTTTGCGTCCTATGGCGAGCATTGTTACCAATATTGACGAAGACCACATGAATACTTATGGCGGTAGTTTTGACAAGCTAAAACAAGCCTATATTCAGTTTTTACACAATATGCCGTTTTATGGGTTGGCGGTGGTGTGTGGCGATGATGATGAGCTATACGGCATGATTGATGACATTGCTCGCCCTGTTTTGACTTTTGGCTTTAAAGAGCATAATGACGTGCAAGCGGTGGACGTGGTGGTGGACGGCACTCGCACGCATTTTACGGTGCTACGCAAAGACCGTGAACCGCTTCGCCTGACCCTAAATATCCCCGGTGAGCATAACGTGCTAAATGCCTTGGGGGCGATTACGCTGGCAACCGATGAAGGCGTGGACGATGAAGCGATTGTGCGTGCGGTGGGCAAATTTGCAGGCGTGGGCAGACGCTTTGAACAGCAAGCGGACGTAAGCCATGACGGGGGCAATATCCTACTCATTGACGACTACGGTCATCACCCTGCCGAAGTGCAAGCGACCATTAAGGCGGCACGCCAAAGCTATCCTGACCGCCGTTTGGTGATGATGTTTCAGCCACACCGTTACAGCCGTACACGAGATTGTTTTAGTGAGTTTGTCAATGTGTTGTCGCAGGTGGATAAGCTGATTTTACTGGATGTGTATAGTGCTGGCGAAGAGCCGATTAAGGGGGCGAGTAGCAACGATTTGGCTCGTTCACTGCGTGAGCGTGGGCAGGTTGAGCCGATTGTGCTAAGTGTCAATGACAAAGAACAAATCGCCCAAGTGCTAAAAGTTACCCTACACGCCAATGACCTGCTTATCACGCAAGGGGCGGGTAATGTGGGGCAGATTTGTTTGGATTTGCGGGATAATAATTTGTATTTATAGATACCATAAACCACAAC
>NZ_MXAN01000089.1 GCF_002027545.1 Moraxella lacunata | reverse complement strand
CTATTTTTAAAAATGTGTAACATATGGTAAGGAAAGGTGTACATATTGGTAAGGAAAGGTGTACATATGGTAAGGAAAGGTGTACATATCCAGTCTGTATGCCTTTATTTACAAGGGTTTCAGAGTGTCTAAAACATATTAAAAGATATAAAAATAATAAAAAGGGTTCTTGCCTAAAATTTGAAATTTTTCCTTGAACCTAAAAATCCCCTTTCTTTTGTCTTTTCAACCATTAGAAATCATAGTAAAATTAACAAAAAATAGTAAAGGGCAAGGACACAAAATGAACCGCTATCGCTAATCATTTATGACCTTGTAAGGGGGTAATCCCCTTAACCCCTTATCAGCTAGCGCTGATTGGGGGCAAGCCCCCAAACCCCCATTAGCTGAAAAGACAAAGAAAAATGACCGACCAACCAAAACCACCAAAACGAACCAAATCAATCACAGTTTGGCTAACTGATGATGAGTACCAAGAACTTTGTAATAAGAAAACAGGGGCAAGGATTGGGGCTTGGGTTCGTGATACCTGCTTAGGGGTAAAAAGCAAGAAACGCAAATACAAGCCCGTAGAACCGCTTCTATTGCGTGAATTGGGTAAGATAGGGGGTAACCTTAACCAAATCGCTAAACACGCCAATACGGACGCATTAGGGGGCAAAATAGACCGTTTACGGCTACTAGGGGAATTGGCTGTAATTCGTGAACAGTTAGACGAGCTTTTGAAACGCTATGATAGTTAAATTTTTACCCAACAAGGGGGGCGGTTCGTGCATGGCAACAATGAATTACTTGCTAGGCAAAGACCGCAACCGTGAACACGCCAAAATCTTACAGGGCAATTCAGAGCTAACCGAACGGCTGGCGGATAACCTAGACTTTAAGAACCGCTATACTGTTGGCGTGCTATCCTTTCAAGAAAGCGACCTTGACGAGACCGCTAAGCGTGAAATTATGGCGAGTTTTGAACAGTCGTTATTTGCAGGACTAGACCAAGACCAATATGACATCACTTGGATAGAACACAAAGACAAAGACCGCCTAGAACTTAATTTTGTAATCCCCAATGTTGAATTAACCACAGGCAAACGCCTACAACCGTATTATGACCGCATAGACCGCCCACTTGTTGAGAATTGGAAACAGGTTATTAACCACGATTATGGATTATCCGACCCTAACGACCCTAGAAAAGCCCAAGCAATCAAGATTGACCCTCACAGGCTCCCAGAGAGCGTACAGGCGATTAAAGAGACCATAGGTAGGGTAATACACCAGCAAATTGAGAAAGGGGCTATAACGAGCCGTACGGGCGTTTTAGAGCTACTTACGCAATCAGGCTTTGAAATTGCCCGAGTTACAGACAAATCAATCAGCGTTAAAAATCCTAACGGCAAAAGAAACATCAGATTAGAGGGCTTTATTTATGAAAATAGACGATTTAGTGGCGAACTTGGAGCGGAACGCACAAGAGCAAGACAAGATTATGACCGAGAAAATACAGAGCGTTACCAGTCAGCACTTGGCAAGCTACAACGAGCTATTACAATCAAATCTGAAAGCAACACAAAAAATTTTAGACGACCAACAAGCGAGCATACGGCAGAGCTTATCCAAATTGGCAATCATCAACACCATCACAGCGACAACATCAGCCATAATGGCAATTTTGATGATAGGGCTAGGGCTTGGCAATCTGTGGCTTTACAAGAAGTCCCAAGACCAAACAGAGTTGCTGGCACAGATACAGGAACAGATAGACAAATCACCCACACAAGCCAAAATACTAGCCAAATTGAACCTATCAGAGAGCGACGGTTATTACTACATAGCGAGCAAGGACAAGGAAGCGGAGAGTTTTACCAATCAGAACGGAACTCTAACAATGAAAATCAGAGCCAAATAGGGGTTTTTGACCGTGCAAAACAGCTTTATGAACGATTACAACAATTTGCTAACCGAGTTAGAACAGCAATTAAACGAACTTACCGAGACGAATACCAAACAGAATGGGCAGATACAGCAATTAACGGCAGTCAATCAGTCTTTGAGAGTGCAGAACGGGCAATTACAGGGGCTAATAGACAAATTAACGACACAGAACACCAAATTAAACAGCGAGAACAGCAAGCTAATGAGCTTATTGCAGAACAACAAAAAACCCTAGACAGGGGCAAGGGTTTTGGGTTTGGGCGGTAGGTTAGCCAAACAGTTCGCTATGGCTATTTAGCCTATGCAGTTCTAGTGTATCGTCCGTAATTCGGTAAATCAACACCAAATCAGGCTTGATATGGCAATCTCGATAGCCTTTCCAGTTGCCTGTTAGTGCGTGGTCTCTGTACTTTTCGGGCAATGGTATGGCGTGCAGTAAGTGATAAACCACATCAACCAGTTCAGCACTCAAACCGCCTAATTTTTGATATTCTTTATCAAATTTGCGACTTCTGGCAATATCACGCATTCTCTTTCGCCCACTTTGCAAAGTCATCAAATGAAGTGCGTGTATATTCGCCATTCTCAAACTCTGCAACACTCTCACGCAGTAGGCGTTCGCCATTTTCGCTTAGTGTGTGCAGTGCAGTATCCGCCCAATCAAACGACAAAGGCACTTTGCCAGTTTGTGCAATTTGATTAAAAAACATTCTTACGGCTTGGCTTGGTGTTAGTCCGTACTGCTCCAAAACAGGGTAAGCACGCCCACGCAGGTTATTATCAAGTCGCATATTAAAATTTGTGTAATCCATAATGTACCCCTAGATTAAATTACATTTCAATTATAACACAATTACAATGAAAGGTAAATGTAATTTAAACACCCATAATTCGCTTATATTTTCTAATTTCCAGCTACTCCAAAAATTTCAAATTCAACTGCTTTAAATAATGCACTTGCTCAAATTTATGGCTTTCCATTCTAAAAACTTCCCTAAAATTGCCTTGCTGATAATAAACTCTTTGTAAACCAAAACAACTCTTTTCGCTGATACGGTTATGGGTTATATAAGCGTTAATCAGTTCATCGTTTGCCAAAATCTGCTCAAATTGGCGTTGTGCCAATGCTAACCGCTCTTTATCCTGCTGTTCTTGTACTTGGCGTTCGGCTTTCTCACGCTGTTTGCGTTCTTGCTCGTCCTGCTCGGCTTGGCGGTGCGTAGTTAAGCCTTGCCTAATCAGATTCTCTCTATGCTCTGCTGTTGCCCCTATTTGGTCGGCATAGGCGTTCTTTTGGGCGATAATCTCACGCTCTTTATCCGTCAAGCTGTCAAAAATATCTATGGTATTAGGGTCTTTTTCTTGGTCTTTGTTTTTTATGGATTTTGCCTTTTGTTTTATGGTAAAGGAAAATCCAATAATATTTCTACCCTGTTTATGTTGTTCATAAGTGGTATGTATATCAGTAAATTCATTAATTTGTGAGACTGCTTTATCTAAAACTTTCTCTTTAAATTGCCCCATTCTTTTGTAAGTATCATCAGAAACCCCTAATTTAGACCTAAATTCATTTATTTCAAACACTGGTGTTTTTCCTTGACTTTTCCAAGATATAAGAATTTCGTACAATCTTAGACCATAACCGCTAGTAATTTGAGATATTTTACTTAATTCATAGCTAGTAAATCTTTTTTCAAGTTCCGTAACCAATGGTATGAATTCATCAGAAAAATTTAGTTTTATAATGGCTTCATCATCAGCATAATAAACCCTAGTAACCCACCTTGCAGTAACGGTATAGATAATGCCATCCTTATCTTTTTCTTTGTAACTAAATTGTCTATTAAACAATGTTTTGGAGGCTTCCTTTAACGCAATGTAAGAGGCTTGCCTAGTAGTGCTAAAAGCCTTAGCATACTCATCAGCTTTTACTGTGATAGCCGAGTCAAAGGGCATCCAGTATTCTGGACTTCCTATTCTCCTAATCTCTAAAATCGCAAGAAGTATCAATCTTTGCTCAACCAAATCAAGGTTGTAACTAGCATTGATTAGAGCATTATCTTTGACAACTAGTTCGGATTTTTGGCTATTATTCATAAGTACACTCCAATAAAAATAGTGTATTTATACACTATTTTTAAAAATGTGT
>NZ_MXAN01000088.1 GCF_002027545.1 Moraxella lacunata | reverse complement strand
CTTTTGGGGTGCGGTTCATACTACCGCCCTGTTTTTTATTGCCTACCAATAATTCTCCACTGCAATATTACCCACGCCCCTACGGTTCATCGCTAAACCTTTGTTTTTTAAACTTTCTTTGGTGTCGTCCACCATCTGCGGATTGCCACAGAGCATGACATGAGAAGTGGCAGGATTTAAGTTTAAACCGACAAAGTTTTCAAGTTCGCCACTGTCTATCAAAGCAGGAATGCGAGCATTTAGGCAGTTTTCCACTTTTTCACGAGTGATAATCGGCACAAAATGGAGTTTAGCTGGGTTATCGGTCAGTTCGCTAAACTGCTGATTTAATTCATGAATTTTATCAAGATAGGCAAGTTCTGCTTGCGTTCTGGCACTGTACACCAGTACGATGTCGCTGTAATTTTGCCAAGTGGTCAAATCGCCAAGCATGGATAAAAATGGAGCAAGTCCCGTGCCTGTTGCCAGTAGCCACAAATCCTTTGGGGCAGGTTCTTGGTAGCGAGCAAGGGTTAAAAAACCAAACGGCTCGGGGTTAAGATAGAGCGTATCGCCCACCGTCAAATGCTGTAATTGACTGGTAAACGCCCCGTCAGGCACGACCACCGAGAAAAACTCCAACTCTTCATCATAGGGGCTTGACGCTACCGAATAAGCCCGAAAAATGCGTTCATCGGGGGCGTTTTTGGCATTGGCATACTCACTGGGATTGATGCCCAAACGGGCAAATTGCCCTGCATCAAAACGAAATCCATCTGGGCGTGTTGTGGTAAAGCTAAACAGCGTGGGTGACCAGACGGTCTTAGAAAGTACGGTAATGGGGGTGGCGTGTTGGTCGGACATGGTTTTTCTCTTTTTAAATTTATCCATGCTATTGTAAACCATCGCCACAAAAAAACAAGCACCCAACTATGAACCGCACCCCAAAA
>NZ_MXAN01000087.1 GCF_002027545.1 Moraxella lacunata | reverse complement strand
ATTTGGGGGTCGGTTCAAAGTTGTCTGTTTTTTATTTGCTTATCAAGCCAAGAGTAAAAACAATAATAAGGAAACATTTGTATCATTTTTGTAAAACCGATACACAATAACAAAAATTCATGCTATTATCAAAACCAGATACAGCCCCCAATGCAAGAGATGAGTGCTACTAGGTTGCTGTGTCTTAGGTATGGTGCAAGGATAGGCAAACTATACTCAATCTAGTACCCCATCTGTCAGCCATATCTATTCATCAATCCATAGATTAAGGAAGAAAATTATGACATTTAAACCAATCGCAGACCACACCAACGGATTTTATATCCCATGCGTATCCCTATTCGGGCCCGGTTGCTCCAAAGAAATTGGCAATCAAGCCAAAGAACTCGGTGCCAAAAAAGCCCTGATTGTTACCGATGAAGGGCTATTTAAGGCAGGCGTGGCGGACATTTTGGTGGGTTATCTAGACGAGACAGGCGTGAGTAGTCATGTCTATGCAGGGGCAGAGCCCAACCCAACGGACAAGAACGTCCATGATGGGGTATCAGCTTATGAAGACAATGGCTGCGACTTTATCATCTCACTGGGCGGTGGCTCATCACATGACTGTGCCAAAGGGATTGGTTTGGTAACGGCAGGTGGTGGTCATATCCGTGATTATGAGGGTGTCAATCAGAGCAAAGTGCCAATGACCCCGCTCATCTCGGTCAATACTACCGCAGGTACGGCATCAGAGATGACGCGATTCTGTATCATCACCAACACCGAGACGATGGTTAAGATGGCGATTGTGGATTGGCGTTGTACACCGCTCATTGCTATTAATGACCCACGCCTGATGGTCGCTAAGCCCGCAGGATTGACCGCCGCCACAGGCATGGACGCACTAACTCATGCCATTGAGGCGTATGTTTCAACAGCTGCCAACCCGATTACTGATGCCTGTGCCGAAAAAGCCATTCGCATGATTCAACAGTGGTTACGTCAAGCGGTGGCAAATGGCGAGAACATCGAGGCTCGTGAGGCGATGAGTTATGCTCAGTATTTGGCAGGTATGGCATTTAACAATGCTTCGCTAGGCTATGTGCATGCGATGGCTCATCAGTTGGGCGGATTCTACAACTTGCCACATGGCGTGTGTAATGCAGTGCTACTGCCACATGTGTGTGAGTTTAATCTCATCGCTTGTCCAGAGCGTTATGCCGACATCGCTCGCTTGCTTGGTGTGCATACAGAGGGGCTTAGCGACATGGAAGCAGGCTATGCTGCCATTGATGCGATTCGTGCATTGGCAGAAGATGTGGGTATTCCGGCAGGCTTGTCTGAGCTTGGGGTTAAAGAAAAAGACCTTGCGGTCATGGCAACCAATGCCCAGAACGATGCGTGTATGCTCACTAACCCACGCCAAGCCACGCATGAGCAAGTGGTAGAGATTTTTAAAGCCGCCATGTAGTTTTTTATTTAAAATCCACTGTTTCAAACCCCATTCAAGTGCTTGGATGGGGTTTGTTGCATGGCGGTAAAGTCAAAAACGGGGGTTTAAAAAAGCATTCATAAAATGTATCACGATGGTAGGCTTGATAATGATGGTGGCAATCACGCCAAATGCCGCCCCTGATAAGTGAGCAAGATGGTTAATCCGTCCTGTGCCGCGTCTGTCCGCCCAAATGCTATAACTGATGTAGCCAATGGCAAAAATAATCGCAGGAATGGGGATAAAGAATAGGTAAATGGTCTGCCATGGTGCCAGTAGAATAAAAGCAAATAGCACCGCTGACACCCCACCTGACGCTCCAAGACTGGCAAAGCGTGGGTTGTTTTTGTGGCGGATATAGTCAGGAATGCTAGATGCGATGATGGCAAGGGTGTAAAAGCCCACAAAACCCAACGCCCCCAACTCATGGATATAAAACCGTTCCATGGTTCGCCCAAAAAAGTATAGCGTAATCATGTTAAACAGCAGGTGCATGCCGTCACCATGAACAAAGCCACTGGTCAAAAAACGGTCGTATTGTTTATGGCGAGCGATGGAGATGGGGTCAAAGACGAGCCTGCCGAGAAACGTTTTGTTTTGCCATGCCATCAGGCTGACAGCGACAGTAATAATGATGATGACGGTGGTGTGATTCATGATAAATGATGATAGATAGAAAATGACAGTCAGTATATCAAATTTGCACAGGGGTGCAACCATCATTACAATTTGCAACAAATAAAAATGCCATCACTAGGACGGCATTTTTAACATCACGGTTTGATGGGTCTGTTTTAGCCCAATTTGGCGATGATGTCGTTAAAGGTAGCACTTGGACGCATGGCTTTGTCAAGCAACTCACGGTTGGCAAAGTAGTAGCCTTCGGTCTCAACGGCCCCGCCTTGTACGCCGTTTAGCTCGCTCACGATTGTCTCTTCTTGTTCGTTCAATGCTTTGGCAATGGGGGCGAACTCATCGGCTAGGGCTTTGTCGTCTGTTTGCTTGGACAAGGCTTCTGCCCAGTATTTGGCAAGGTAGTAATGACTGCCACGGTTGTCGATAGAACCCAGTTTACGCTGTGGCGATTTGTCATTAAGTAGTAGCTCTTCGGTTGCCTTGTCTAGGGTGCTGGCAAGCACTTGGGCTTTGGTGTTATTTTCACGCTCAGCCAAATGTTCAAGCGACACCGCCAATGCCAAAAACTCGCCCAAGCTGTCCCAACGCAGGTAGTTTTCTTTGTTAAACTGTTGAACGTGCTTAGGTGCAGAACCACCCGCCCCCGTCTCAAACATGCCGCCCCCATTCATAAGCGGTACGATAGAGAGCATTTTGGCGGACGTGCCAAGCTCTAAGATGGGGAATAGGTCGGTCAGATAATCACGCATGACGTTACCTGTTACGCCAATGGTGTCTTTGCCGTCTTTTAGGCGGGTTAGCGTGAAGTTGGTGGCTTCAACCAATGGCATGATGTGGATGTCTAGACCATCGGTGTCAAGCTCAGCAAGGTAGGTTTTGACTTTTTTGATAAGCTCGGCATCGTGAGCTCGGTTTTCGTCCAACCAAAATACCGCAGGCGTGTCGGACAATCTGGCACGTTTTACCGCCAAACCTACCCAGTCCTTGACAGGGGCATCTTTGGTTTGGCACGCACGCCAAATATCACCCGCTTCTACGTTGTGTGATAGTAGGACATTGCCATTTTCGTCAATGACTTCTACTTTGCCGTCCGCACTGATTTCAAAAGTTTTGTCGTGCGAGCCGTACTCTTCGGCTTTTTGAGCCATGAGACCCACGTTCGGTACGGTACCCATGGTGGTCGGGTCAAACGCACCGTTTGCTTTACAAAACTCAACGGTGGCATGATATAGCGGAGCATAGGTGCTGTCAGGAATGATGATTTTGGTGTCTTGTTGTTTGCCGTCTTTGTCCCACATCTGACCTGATGCACGTACCATCGCAGGGATGGACGCATCAATAATGATGTCGCTAGGCACATGTAGGTTGGTGATGCCTTTGTCGCTGTCCACCATCGCCACATCAGGGTTGTTGGCGTAGGTCTCATTGATAAGGGCTTCTACGCCTGCTTTGGTGGTGGCATCTAGTTTGTCAAGGTTGGCAAGTAGATTGCCAAAACCGTTATTAACGTTCACGCCAGCATCAGCCAGCTCTTTGCCATATTTGTCAAACACAGGTTTGAAAAATGACTTAACCGCATGACCGAAGATGATGGGATCAGACACTTTCATCATGGTGGCTTTCATGTGTAGGCTGTATAGCACGCCTTTTTCTTTGGCATCTTTGACTTGCTCGTCCAAGAAAGCGACTAGGGCGTTTTTGCTCATAAAAGTCGCATCTAGGATTTCGCCTGCTTTTAGGGCAAGTGGTTTGCGTAGGTCGGTGCTGTTGCCATCTTTGTCAGTAAAGACAAAACGCACGGTGGTGGCGTTTGGCACAGTTACTGATTTTTCATTGGCAAAAAAGTCGTTACCACTCATGGTGGAGACGTGGGTTTTGCTGTCGGCTGACCATGCACCCATGCTGTGTGGGTATTTTTTGGCAAAGTTTTTGACTGCTTTGGGAGCACGGCGGTCAGAGTTGCCTTCACGCAGGACAGGGTTTACGGCTGAACCTTTGACACGGTCGTAGCGAGCTTGGATGTCACGCTCTTTGTCGTCTTGGGGTTCGGCAGGATAGTCAGGTACGCCATAGCCATCATCTTGTAACTCTTTGATGGTTGCCAAAAGCTGTGGCATGGATGCTGAGATGTTGGGCAGTTTGATGACGTTGGCGTGTGGCTCGGTCACAAGTTTGCCAAGTTCGGCAAGGGCGTCGGTTTGGCGTTGATCTTCTTTTAAAAACTCGGGGAATTGAGATAGGATACGGCTTGCCAAAGAGATGTCGCTGGTGGTGATGTCGATGCCTGAGCTTTTGGTAAAGGCTTGAATGATTGGTAATAAAGAGTGCGTGGCAAGGGCAGGGGCTTCATCAGTATAGGTATAAACAATGGTCGGTTTTGACATAAAAACTCCGAGTTTGGTGATTGTAAATGCAAGTTCGCTTTGCAAAGGGGAATGTTTTATTTCGGGTGTAACAGTCGTTCACAGATAACCCAAAATTAGTGCCTATTATGCCATATTTTTGCCAATTTTCCTAACTTTTTTTGTGAAATAAGTCAAGTATTATTTTAAAATAAAATACCAAACATAAGTCATTTTTGATGATTAGGACGTAGCATTTGATTTTTTTGACTCGCCCCTATCCCCAACTTCACCCAACAACACAGCTCATCGGCATCATCCAAGGCAAATTCAGGAAGCTGATAATAGCCCAATGCGACTTGTTTTTTAACGCCTGCTCGGCTTGTCCAATAAGTGAACTTTTCACAGTTTTCATCAATAAAGGCTTGGCGATTGTTATCATCAGCTTTTAGATAAAGCGTATCATCGCTGATAATGCCAAACATTTTGCCATGTTTAAAAAGACATTCCGCCCTGAACATTCGCTTAACCGTAATGGGGGCGAGTGGCGTTAATTGGTCTAGGATAAAGGCGGTAAATTCACTATATGCGGTCATGATGTACAAAAACTTGATAAAATCGTGTCTTACTCTAAATCAAAGCTGACCATTTTGCAATGTGTGAATGTGTGGTATTTTGGTTAAATCAGGCTTTTGTCAAAGCTCGTTTTGTGTGTTATAATCATCGCCATGTCTTTTTTATTTCCATAAGGAAAAATTATGTCTCTGGTAAACCCCGCCCTAGTCCTAAACTGTGGCTCATCATCCATCAAATACGCCCTTATCAGCGAAGACGGCAACACTCGCATTGAAGGTCTTGCCGAAGCACTGGGCAATACTGATGCCCGTATCAAGCACAAAAACCTAGACGGCTCAAAAGTAGAGATCAACATCCCAAATTCAGGGGCTCATACCGAAGCCTTGCAAATCATCCTAGGCGAGCTTATCGCCGAGCATAAGCCTGTGGCGGTGGGTCATCGTGTGGTACACGGTGGCGACAAATTCAAATCAGCAACTGTCATCACCCCAGAAGTCTTGGCGACCATTGAAGAGCTGGCAAGCCTTGCCCCACTTCACAACCCTGCTAATGCGTCTGGCATTAAGGCGATTAACGCCATTTACCCTGACCTACCCCAAGTGGCGATTTTTGACACGGCATTCCACCAAACCATGCCTGCACACGCTTACCGCTATGCTGTACCAAAAGAGCTATACACCGAACACCAAATCCGCCGTTATGGTTTTCACGGTTCATCACACGCCTATGTGTCAAACCGTGCCAGCGAGCTGACCGAGCAAGCAGGCGAACATGGTTGGGTAATTGCCCACTTGGGTAACGGCTGTTCAGCCACCGCAGTTTATAATGGCAAAAGCCTAGACACGTCTATGGGTATCACACCGCTAGAAGGCTTGATGATGGGTACTCGCTCAGGCGACATCGACCCAAGCATTCACTTGCATTTGCACCGTACATTGGGTCTGTCTGTCCAAGAAATTGATACCCTATTGAACAAAAAGAGCGGTCTTTTGGGCGTGTCGGGCGTATCTAACGACATGCGTAACCTAGAACAAGCCGACAAAGAAGGCAATGAAGATGCCACGCTTGCCCTAGAAATGTTCGCCTATCGCACCGCCAAATACTTGCTTAGTTTGACCGCAGGTTTGCCAGTATTGACAGGTTTTGCCTTTACAGGTGGCGTGGGCGAAAACGGTGCGGACATGCGTGCTAAGATTGTCGGTTACATGAAGCATTTGGGTCTAAAAATTGACACCGCCAAAAATGCCGAGTTGTTCCGTGGGGCGGAAGGCAGTTTCCATGCGGACGGCTCATCAGCAGAATTGTGGGTTATCCCAACCGATGAAGAATTCCAAATCGCCAGCGAATCTCGTGCGGTATTGGGTTTGTAATAAAAAGAAAAGTCAGGCAAACGTCTGGCTTTTCTTAAAAAACCTGTGATTTTTTAATTAAATTAAAAGACATTGTTAAATCAAAATACATTTTAAAATTGGACGTTATAGGGCAAATACCACGCCCAAGTATTTATGTGTTACAAAGGGCAAATGTAATTTGCCCCTACAAATCCATTTAAAGGTATTGTGATTGACAATGGCAAATTTAAAAATCTTACTAAAACTGATAAAAAGGTAACTTATGAAAACACTACTGCTTATCCCCACCACCAGCCAAATCAACATGGAAACGTTGGCTCAAAATGTCGCAAACTTAGTCGGTGGCGAGATTGTCGCCATTCCAAGCCATGATGAGTTGGTGAGTGCCATTAGCGACAACAACCTTGATGACCTGCTAGAAACCGTCATCGCCAAACAATCCGCCCCTATAAGCGTGGTGGTGGGCGTGCTTGCTGATGAAAGCCGTCCTTATGCCAACCGTGTGAACCGTGAGTTGGGAACAGGTTTTGATGCGGACGTGATTTTGGTGGGTGATAATGATGTGCGTCTGCCTGTGTTTGCGTCTGTGTTTGGCGGTATCAAAGGTGAGCGTATTTGGGGCGTGATTGGCACAGCCGAACTGTCTGGTAAAGTGCAAGTCGTGGCACGCACCGACAAAGGCGGTCATCTATCTGAGATTGACGGTGGGGCGTTTGAAAGCTACAAAACGTCTGAGCGTACCCAAAAATTATCGCCTTATGCATTTCGTAACCAAGTGGTTCGCCTTGCCCAAAACGCCAAAAAACGTATCGTTCTACCAGAGGGCGATGAGCCACGCACCATTGAAGCGGCGGCGATTTGCCAAAGACGTGGCATTGCCCAATGCGTGCTGTTGGGCGACCCTGCCAAAATCCGTGCAGTAGCGGATGAGCGTGGTGTTACCTTGCCTGATGACATTGAAATCATTGAGCCATCTACCGTCATCGAAAAATATGTCGCTCCCATGGTAGAACGCCGTAAGGGCAAATTGGACGAAGCAGGGGCGAGAGAGGCTCTACAAGACACCGTATATCTAGGCACGATGATGCTACAAGTGGGCGATGTGGACGGCTTGGTATCAGGTGCGGTACACACCACGGCAGACACCATTCGCCCAGCGTTCCAGCTTATCAAGACCGCTCCACAGTATAGCCTAGTATCCAGCGTGTTCTTTATGCTACTGCCCGAGCAAGTGGTCGTCTATGGCGACTGTGCGGTGAATCCAAACCCTACTGCCGAGCAACTTGCTGAGATTGCCATTCAATCGGCTGAGTCTGCCAAAGCGTTTGGTATTGACCCCAAAGTTGCCTTGATTAGCTACTCTACCATGAACTCAGGTTCAGGCCCTGACGTGGATACGGTCAAAGGTGCATTGGAAATCGTCCGTGAAAAAGCTCCTGAGCTAAAAGTGGACGGTCCCTTGCAATTTGACGCAGCCTCTGTGCCAAGCGTGGGCAAGCAAAAAGCCCCAAATTCAGCGGTGGCAGGCGAAGCCAACGTGTTTATTTTCCCTGATTTGAACACCGGCAACACCACTTATAAAGCCGTGCAACGTACCGCAGGCGTGATTAGTGTAGGCCCTATGCTACAAGGTCTTAACAAACCTGTTAATGACTTATCTCGTGGCTGTTTGGTGGATGACATTGTTTATACCATTGCCTTGACAGCGATTCAAGCGGTGTAAATTGACTGATAAGGCATATAAAAGGGCGGTTTTTTCCGCTCTTTTATTTTATCAATGTAAAGTTTTGCAAAAGGGTATTGTATTTACCCAAAAAAGTATTACTAAAAAGGTGTTATATTTAAATTGTTTTCATATAAATTTAAATTTACACCTAATGAATTTGATATTTGCCACAGGCTTTGTAGGGACTGGCTCCGCACGCTCTTTGATAACATGCCAATTTTTATGGGCGTGCACAGCACACCCCTACACCGAAACACCATTACGTTTGTGGTAATTTTAAAGTTTTTTGGGTATATACACATTTTAAAAGGAAAAGATAGCCCATGACTCATCATACCAGCCCTGACCATGCCAGACTTACACGCACCAAGCCCAAGCTTATCCGCTTGCACCGTTCAAAACGTCATCGCCTGATGGCAGGGGTGTTCGGCGGGATTGCTGAATACATGGGGTGGTCGCCTGCGGTGCTACGGTGGCTGTTTGTGTTGTCCATTCCACTGACAGCAACCATTACATTGTTTGGTGGGATTTTGTTTTATCTTATCATGTGGCTCATCATGCCAGAGGCGAGCGATGAGTCTTATATTTATGAGCCATATTAATTTGAATTTACCCCTTACCCAAAGACAACTTTGGGTATTTTTACGACAAAAAGCATACTTAGCCTTTAACATGAGATGTTATTTGTGGTAAAATACCCTGCTATTTTCTGTAACATTGGTGTAAATGGGCATGACAAAAAAGCGTGGGCTTGGCACGAAACGTGGCTTAGAAGCCTTAATGGGTAATATTAAACGAGAAAGAGATTTGACCGCAGAAGCCATCATGCCGACAGCGGAATCTGCCCCTACCCCCAAGTCAGCCAGCCCCAAAAAAACTGGCACAAAAGCCAATGCCGACAAAAGCATCGCCCAAGTAGCCAGTAAATCTGCCAAGACCACCCAACCTCAGCCCACCCAAGATGGTGAACAGGTCACGCTCATTCAAATCGACCCTGCCAGATTGCAATCAGGTAAATATCAGCCCAGACGAGACATTAAAGAAGAAGCCTTGCAGGAGCTTGCCGAATCGGTACGTCAGCATGGGGTCATGCAACCCATCGTTATCCGTCCTTTGTTAGATGGCGAGAGTAAGACGGATGGTATTACCCATGAGATTATCGCAGGCGAGCGACGTTGGCGAGCTGCCAAACTGGCAGGGCTTACCACCATCCCTGCCATCGAGCGTGTGCTGTCTGATGAAGTAGCGATTGCCTTGGCACTCATTGAGAATATTCAGCGTGAAGACTTGACGGTGCTAGAACAGGCGGCGGCGTTGGAGCGGTTTCATACCGAGTTTGGCATGAGTCATGCGATGATTGCCGATGTCGTGGGCAAGGCACGCACGACTGTGTCCAACCTGCTACGCCTGAATGCTTTGCATGATGAAGTCAAGGCGTTTATGATGGATAACCTGCTTGACATGGGTCATGCCCGCACTTTGTTGTCTTTGTCCAAAGACCAACAGCCCGTCATCGCCAAAAAAATCATTCATGCAGACATGACGGTGCGTGAAGCAGAAAAACTGGTCAAGTCTATCTTACACCCCGAGCCAAAGGCGGTCTCGGTCAACAGTCGTGAAGTCATCGCCCTAAACCAACAGCTCTCGGACGCATTGGGGGCGACGGTCAAGCTAAAACAAGGCAAAGACGGCAAGGGCAGTGTGGAGATATTTTTTCATAGCCATGATGAGCTAAGCGGGCTGATGGCACAGCTTGGCGTGGCAAAGTCTTGATGTTTAACTAATAATTGTAGTAACGGTGTAAATTATGTGGGAGCTTGTCAAAGCAGGCGGTTGGCTGATGTTGCCAATCATCGTGTGTTCTATTGTGGCACTGGTCATCATCATCGAGCGTGGCAAAGTGTTACGCATGGGTTTGCTTGCCCCAAGTGGACTCAGAGAACAGCTGATTAGCCAGTTACGCACCAAAGGTGACATCAATAAAAACACCCTGCTTGCCATCAAAGGCGAGTCGCCATTGGGCGATATTTTGGCAACAGGACTTTTGTATCGCCAGTATGGGCTAGACAGTATGACCATGCACATGCAAAACCGTGCCAGCGTGCAGATTCACACCTTAGAGAAGAACATTAACATGCTCGGCACGATTGGGGCGATTGCACCGCTTTTGGGTCTGTTGGGGACGGTACTCGGTATTATTATCTCATTTTTGGCGGTAACAGATGGCTCTATGCAAGACCCTGCCATGCTTGCAGGCGGTGTCTCTCAGGCTTTGATTACCACCGCAGGCGGTATGTTTGTTGCCATTCCTGCCTTGATGGCGTATCGTTATTTCCAAAGACGTATTGTGGATATTAATGCCAAATTTGAGAGTGAAGCAGGGCTACTCATCCAAGAGATGTATGACTATGGGCTGATGAAAGATGATTTGCAAAAAGAGCCAAGCCAAGCCAGTGAGCCTGTCGCCCATTCCCAACACCAAGAGCAGTCATAGCCGAGTAGCGTCATGAGATTTCGTAAACCGACCGTTGAACCTTTGGAAATCAATCTGACCCCCATGATTGATTGCTTGCTGTTTTTGATTGTATTTTTGCTGATGGCGACGACCTTTAACCATTTTAGCCGCATTAACATTGTCTTGCCCGAAGCCGAAGGTGTGGCAGTGACCAACGAAGGCAAACAGATAGAAGTGGCGGTACAAAAAGACGGCACTTATTTGGTTAATGGACTTGCCTTAGGGTCTAGCACCGAAGCGGAGCTTATTAATATGCTCCAAAAAGAAGCAGGCACTGACCGCAAACAACTGTTTGTCATCGCCGCCGATGCCGAAGCGTCACACCAAGCGGTGGTGCGTGTCATGGATGTGGCAGGCAAAATGGGCTTTTTAAACCTAAACATCAGCACCGTCGTGCCAGCACCACAAAGCAGTAGCAAGTAAGGCTACGATTTATGCGGTGCGATGTGGCATTTTGTGTTAAAATGCCAAAAAACTTTTCTTTAAAAAATCATGTCAAAACCTACCCCCCAAACCAACTTTGACCCCAATGACAAATTGGCGGTCTTTTTGCGTCTGATGTCTTACCTAAAACCCTACTGGTGGGCGGCGATTTTTATGGTGATTGGCATGGTGTTAAGTGCAGGCTCTGAGGTCGCCAGTGCCAAGCTTTTTGAGTTTATCATTGATGCTATTAACAATGATGATGAAAAGGGCAAATTTTGGTTTCCTTTTTTGGTGATTGCTCTGTTTTTCTTTCGGGGGGTTGGGGCGTTTTTGGGAGGGTATTATTCGGCGTATATCTCTCGTAATCTTGTCTATCATTTGCGTGTGTCGGTGTTTGAAAAGCTGTTGCGTTTGCCGTCCGATTTTTATCTAAAAAACCCTGCTGGTACTATATCGTCCAAACTTATCTTTGATGTGGAGCAAGTTACCGCAGGCAGTAATGAGGCGATTACCACGCTACTAAAAGAAGGTTTGACGGTCATTGCGTTGTTTGGCTATCTATTTTATAGCAACTGGCGACTTACGCTTGTTTTGATGATAGTTGTACCACCGATTTTTTGGATTGTCAAAAAAGTATCCAAGAAATTTGCCATGCTGTCAATAGGCATCCAAGAATCCATGAGTGCGGTAAGCCATATCACTAACGAAGCCGTGGCAGGTTATCAAGTCGTTAAAAATTATGGCGGTCAGGCGTACGAAGCTGATAGGTTTAATAAAGCCAGTTTGGACAATCTACAAAAGGGCATGAAAATCACCGTGCTTGCCAGTATCAATTCACCACTCATTCAGCTACTTATGGCGACAGGGATGTGCTTTGTGGTGTGGCTCTCCTTGCGTCCTGAAGTGCTTGGCGGTATGACGGCAGGGCAGTTTGCATCTTTTCTTATCGCCGCAGGACTGCTTGCCCGTCCTGTCAAAGCCTTAACCGATGTTAATCAAAAGTTGCAACGGGGCTTGGCAGGGGGTGCGTCTGTCTTTAAACTGTTAGACACGCCTGAGGAGCGTGATACAGGCACGCTAACCCCCGTCATTCATGGTAATATCCGTTTTGATGATGTCAGCTTGACCTATGATAGTGGTGTGCAAGCGATAAAGGGCTTCAACCTTGACATCAAGGCAGGCGAGACAGTGGCGGTGGTCGGGCGGTCAGGCTCGGGCAAGACCACGCTGGTGAACCTGCTTACTCGTTCGCTTACCCCGACATCGGGGCAGATATTGATAGATGGTACGCCCATTGATGAGATTAAATTATCATCACTGCGTGAACAGATTGCCATGGTCAATCAGCAGGTTACGCTGTTTTTGGATACGGTTGCTCATAACATCGCTTATGGGGCGTTATCTGCCAAATCTCATGATGACATCATACAAGCGAGCAAATCCGCCTATGCTCATGATTTTATTATGGCGTTGCCAAATGGCTATGACAGTTTTATCGGTTCGGACGGCTTGCAATTATCGGGCGGACAACGCCAACGGCTCTCCATCGCACGAGCATTATTAAAAGACGCACCAATTTTGATATTAGACGAAGCCACGTCCGCCCTTGATAACGAAAGCGAATACTATATCCAAAAGGCGTTAGAAACCGTCATGCAAGGTCGTACCACGCTTGTCATCGCTCATCGCTTATCAACCATTCAAAACGCCGACCGTATCATCGTCATGGATAAAGGGCAAATTGTGGAAATGGGTACGCATGACGAACTGTTTGCCAAAGGCGGTATGTATCGCACCATGTACGAACGTACCTTTGATGAGCAAAGTGAGCCGACCGCCCCATGAAAAATCTAGAACTTCTCATTACCAAGGCATGGCAAGAAAAATCCCCCATACTAACCACGCTCGCTCCGCTGTCCGCCCTGTATGGCGTGGTGGGGCGTGTGCGTAAGTCCTTGTATGATAACGATAAGCTTACCAAATACCACGCCCCCATTCCTGTGATGATTATCGGTAATATCACGGTGGGCGGTAGTGGCAAAACCCCACTTATTATCGCCCTTGTTAAATATTTACAAGATAAAGGCGTGAACGTGGGCGTGATAAGCCGTGGCTATGGACGGGCAGACAGTAGCCCTGCAATGGTTTGTGCTGATAGCACCCCCAAAGAAGTGGGCGATGAGCCATGCCTTATCGTCCAAAGTACAAACGTGCCAATGGCGGTGGGGGCAAATCGTGGGCAAGTCATTGATTTACTACTACAAAATCACCCAGCTCTACAACTCATCATCAGTGATGACGGACTACAACACTACGCCCTACACCGAGATGTGGAGTGGATAGTGGTGGACGGGGTGCGTGGCTTTGGTAATGGCAAATTATTCCCACAGGGCTTTTTGCGTGAACCGCTTGACCGCCTGACAGGGGCGACTGTGATTTATCACGATAGCCGAACTGAGCATTATGATGATAACGCCCTGCTTATGCACTTAGCTCCAAGTAAACCCGTATCGCTTTTGACAGGCGAAAAATCAGAGAATGATAAAAATTTACCACCCCAAAAGGTCTATGCCGTCAGCGGTATCGGCTATCCTGCACGATTTTTTAAGACGTTAAGCGAGCTTGGTTTTGACGTGGTGGAGCGTGCCTTTGGCGACCATCATGATTTTAGCCTTGATGATTTGGCCGATTTGACCGATTTGCCAATCATTACAACCAGTAAAGACGCGGTTAAATTGCGTGAACTTGCCAAACGTCATAATCATGCAATTTTTGATAATATTTGGGTGCTACCTGTGCAAGCGGTGTTGTCAGAAAGTGTCTATGAGGAAATGGATAAGGTGCTTGGGGAGTTGGGGGTGGTATAAATGAATACTTTGGCTGAACGTTTAAAATATATTCGCAACCTAAGAAAATTATCTCAACAAGAAGTTGCGGATTTGGCAAATATATCCCAACCTACTTATTTTAAAATTGAAAGTGGCATTACAAAAAGAACTGGAAGTATTTTAGAGCTCGCCAATGTCTTAAATGTCAATCCCACTTGGCTTGCCACAGGTCAAGGCGATATGGAGTTGGGGGCAGTATTTAATGGAGAAAATACTTTGGCGGAGAGATTAAAATTTGCCCGTAAATTGAAATCTTTTAGTCAAGCAGATATTTCTCATTTTATTGACGGATTATCACAATCGGCTTATAGTCAGCTTGAAAGTGGACGAAGTAAAACAACCAATAAAATGATAGAGCTTGCCGATTTGTTTGGCGTCAATCCCACTTGGCTTGCCACAGGACAAGGTGATATTTATCAAGACAATAACCCTATTTTGGATAATAAAAATCAACTCATCATCAATTATCCGTCTGCTACCATTTCTAAAAAACAGCATTTATCCCTAGCTGATTTGTTGTTTAAACAATCCGATAATTTGGATAATTTATTTATCACGCCAATCATTGGCGATGACATGAACCCTATTTTGGGTCATTTATCTATGGTTGTGGTGGATAAAAACAAATCAACTTTGCCAATTATTAACGGTATGATTTATGCTATCGGTTTTGATGATAGGATTTTATGCCGTTATTTAAGGCAAAATATCAATAACACCATACAAACTTATAGTGAATTGGATAAGCAAGGCGAGACATTGCCAACCGATGAATTTTTTAACCGTTATCAGATTATGGGCGGTGTGATTCAATATATCCAATCGTATCAATGGCAATAAGGAGCACCCATGACTACCCCTAAAACCCACATCATTATCCCTGCCCGTTACAAATCCACACGCCTACCTGCCAAGCCTTTGCTAGATTTGCATGGTAAGCCCATGATTTTATGGACAGCACAAAAGGCTTTGCAAGCAACCTTTGCCGACAGCGTGTGCGTGGCAACGGACGATGAGCGGATTTTTTCGGTGTGTGAGCGTGCCAATATACCTGTCATCATGACGGGCGAGCATGCATCAGGCACGGACAGACTGGGGGAGGTGGCACGGCTTTTGGGCTTGGCGGACGATGACATTGTCATCAATATGCAAGGCGATGAACCGCTTGTACCGCCTGTGCTACTAGAACAAGCCAAAAATCTGCTCCTTGCTAATGACGACTGTGTCATGGCGACTTTGTGCGAAGTGATTGATAATTATGATGATTTTTATAAAAATTCGGTGGTAAAAGTCGTCCACGCTCGCCAAAACGCCCTATATTTTAGCCGTAGCCCAATCCCTTATGACAGGGACGCCCATTTGACAGGCGAGCTTGGCGATGTACCAAAAAACGCCTATCGCCATTTGGGGCTTTATGCGTATCGGGTCAAATTATTAAAAGAATTTGGCACATGGGAGCAGGGCGTGCTTGAACGCTTGGAGAGTCTAGAACAGCTCCGCATTTTAGAAAATGGACAAAAAATCGCCATAGATGTCGCCAAAGTCGCCTTACCGCTTGGGGTGGATACCAAGGAGGATTTGGATAGGCTAAATGCCATGCCGATTGATGAGTTTTTGAAGTTCTGATATGAGCGAGCAAGAGCAGTTGCCCTATTTTGCCCCGTTATTGCCGTGGCAAACACAGGCGTGGGGGCAGGTGGTCGGTCAGTTTTATGACGGCAAATTACCGCATGGACTGTTGGCGTGTGGCATGGCAGGCATTGGCAAGCGTGAATTTGTGTGGCGGTTTGTGGCGTGGCTACTGTGCCAACATAAGGGCGAACAGGGGGCGTGTGGGGCGTGCGACAGCTGTCATTGGCTCATGGCGGGGACGCACCCTGATGTCATGGTGTTACCGTCTGAGAGCCTGCCTACGTCTGATGAGAGCGAACGTTCGTCCATTAAGATTGATGACGTGCGAGCCTTGCAGGAGTATAGCCACGTCAAGGGGCATGGCGTTCGGCTCATCGTGCTGGATAATGCTGACATGCTCACGATTGGGGCGAGCAATGCCCTGCTAAAAACCTTAGAAGAGCCACGGGCAGGCGTGCATTTGATACTCATCAGCGATAACCCTGCCAAACTCATGCCTACGATAAAAAGCCGTGTGCAAGCCCTACCGCTTGGGGCTGTTGCTCATGATGTGGCATTGGCTTATGTGGGTGGGGTGTTGGGCGATGAGAGCCTTGCCAGCCTTGCCTTGACGCTTGCGGACGGGGCGGTATTAAAGGCGGTGGAGCTGCCAAAGGCGGTGTGGTTTGACAAGCGTGCATTATGGCTAAAAACATGGCTTACCCTAAGGCATGGCGAGCGGTCGGCGGTGAGTGCCAGCGACTATTGGCAGGGCGTGATGAGTTTTGGTGATTTTGCCGTTTTGACACGGCTTATGCTCATGGACGTGGTGCGAGTGGGGCTTGGGCTTGATAGCATTCATACCGACATGGACGTGGCAGGGCTGATAAATGGGGCGGACAATCTTAGTCTTGATAGGGTAGAAAATTTCCTAGCAAGCCTTGATGACATGACGGTGGCGGTGGGGCAAAACGTACAAGAAAAAATGGCGTATGATGAGCTGTTTTGTCGGTTGGTGGCGTTGTGATGTTTGATTTTGGTTGCTTGCGACATTACAAGTCCAAATATGGTCAATACCAAAACTGTGTTTTTTACTTTGCAAAAGGTTATTTAAATAAACTTTACTCTCAACTTAAAATAGTAACTTGTTGATTTTTCAATAATTATTTTTGGTTGTAGATACCATAAACC
>NZ_MXAN01000086.1 GCF_002027545.1 Moraxella lacunata | reverse complement strand
GGTTTGGAAAGGGGTCTAATTAATCAAAATCGTGATAAAATTACCATACGCCAATACAGGCACGCCCGCCTCTTTTAAGGCGGCGTAAGTCATCGCTGTACCCTCTGGCACTTCGGCAAGTGGGATAAGCATGTTGCTAAAATCCACGTCGCCAATCACCGCAGAGATGACCGGCATAATCACATCATCGACCAATGACGTGGTAATCTTGCCGAACGCCCCGCCGATGATGACACCAACTGCCAAATCCATCACGTTGCCTTTAACGGCAAATTCTTTAAACTCTTGAAGCATACTCATGGTTTATCTCTATATGGGCAGTGTCTATATGCTTACGCACTGTTTGTCTTGCTTGATATTGACCCGTCTGATTTATTTAATTTATCTGATTTGTTAAAGCCATCAAAAAAACTTAAACATTGGGTTCAATATGCCCTAAAAAAATAACTACTTTATGATAAATAATCTTATTATCATAAAGTAGTTTTGTCAATGGTCATTACCAAACACAAAGATTCGCTAAGATACCATAAGTAATTTTAAATTCAATTAAGAATTTTTAACTTATGGTTTTAGCTTTACTTATCATGCATCCTTTTTACGCCCAAAACGCTTACGGTCATTTTCGGTCAGATACTTTTTGCGAATACGGATGGATTTTGGCGTGACTTCGACAAGCTCATCATCTTCGATAAACTCTAACGCCTGCTCCAAGCTATACTCCAAGGCAGGGGTCAGGATAATCGCATCGTCCGAGCCTGACGCACGGATGTTGGTCAGCTGTTTGGCTTTGGTTGGGTTGACCACCATGTCATCGCCACGAGAGTTGATACCGACAATCATACCTTCATAAACTTCAAGCTGTGGCTTGGCGAACAGTCGACCACGCTCTTGCAAGCTAAACAGAGCATAGCCTAGGCAAGTACCTGTTACCATAGAAATGAGTACGCCATTTTGACGTTTGGCAACCGCACCCTCTTTCATCTCGCCATAATGGCTAAAACTTGATGTCATGATACCCGTGCCAGATGTCATGGTCAAAAACTCCGAGCGAAAGCCGATAAGTCCACGAGACGGCACAGTTGCCTCGATACGGATACGACCTTTGCCGTCCACCTCCATGTTGGTCAGCTCGCCTTTGCGGTTACCCATCTGCTCCATGACTGCCCCTTGATGCTGTTCTTCGACATCAAAAGTCACGTTCTCATAAGGCTCACACATCACACCATCAATCTCTTTGATGATAACTTCTGGTCGAGATACACCCAGCTCAAAGCCCTCACGTCTCATGTTTTCAATCAAAACAGACAGATGTAGCTCGCCACGACCCGATACCTTAAAGCGGTCTGGACTGTCGGTGTCTTCAACACGCAGTGCCACATTATGAATCAGTTCACGGTCTAGGCGTTCACGAATGTTGCGAGACGTGACAAATTTACCCTCTTTGCCGGCAAATGGGCTGTCATTGACCTGAAAAGTCATCGATACGGTCGGCTCATCCACCGATAACGCTGGCAAGGCTTCGACTTCTTTGGGGTCGCAAATGGTGTCTGAGATGTTAAGGTTATCAATGCCCGTTACGCAGACGATGTCGCCTGCTTGGGCAGAGTCCACGTCCACACGTTCAAGTCCATGATAGCCCATGATTTTTAGGATACGACCGTTACGCTTGTTGCCGTCTTTATCCACAATCACCACAGGGGTATTGGTCTTGACCGAGCCACGCTGAATGCGACCCACGCCAATCACGCCAACAAAGCTGTTGTAGTCAAGGCTTGAAATTTGCATTTGGAATGCACCGTCCACGTCCACTTTTGGTGGCTCAACGATGTCCACAATGGTCTCAAACAAGGGGGTCATGTCAGGGGCAAGCTCATCAGGCGATAGTCCTGCAATGCCGTTAATGCCCGAGGCATAGACAATCGGAAAATCAAGTTGTTCGTCTGTACCACCAAGATTGTCAAATAAATCAAAGACTTGGTCAATCACCCAATCAGCACGGGCAGCAGGTTTGTCAATTTTATTGATAATCACAATCGGCTTTAAGCCACGGGCAAACGCCTTTTGGGTCACAAAGCGAGTCTGTGGCATCGGGCCTTCTTGGCTATCGACCAGCAGTAGCACACAGTCCACCATAGACAGCACACGCTCCACTTCACCGCCAAAGTCGGCGTGTCCGGGGGTGTCCACGATGTTAATGCGGTATTCGGTATCGGTGCGTTTGTCCGTCCACTTGATGGCGGTATTTTTGGCAAGAATGGTAATGCCACGCTCGCTCTCTAGGGCGTTTGAGTCCATGACTCGTTCAATCTCACCCGCACGCTCGCCTAAGGCACCAGATTGTTGTAAAAGTTTATCAACCAAGGTTGTTTTACCGTGGTCAACGTGAGCAATAATGGCAATATTGCGTAGATGTTGGATATTGTTTGACATAAAATCTCAAAAAATGTAGAAAAATAGGTGTGTAAGCCAATAACTCACACAAAAGCTGTCTATTATAGCACGGTTTTGGACAAATACAGCATTCAAATCCTATATTTTGATAAATAAAAAACCACCCAAATTGCTTTGGATGGTTTTTGAATAATCAAAAGATTATCTGGTTTCTACAACGTTAGTTACTTTGTTACCTTGGATAACTGCATAAACACGACGGTTAAGTGCTTTGTTTTCAGCAGTATCGTTAGGCACCGCAGGACGGTCAAAGCCATAACCTACCGCAGAAACACGGTTAGGAGCGATACCAAACTCGTTAGATAGCATAGACTTCACAGCGTTTGCACGAGCTTCTGATAGGCGTTGGTTGTAGCGAGCACTTGAACGCTTGCTGTCTTTAGATGCATGACCTTCGATGGCAGCAGTAGCGTTCGGGAATTCACGCATTTTTTCTGCAACTTTGGCAACTTCTTCACGGAACTGTGGCTTGATGTTTGACTTGTCACGGTCAAAGAATACACGAAGTTCCATGCGTAGGTCTTCTTGTACTGCACGCTCAACTGGACAGCCGTTAGCATCTACCACAACGTTACGTGGGGTATTTGGGCATAGATCTAGATGGTCAGCCACACCGTCGCCATCACTATCAACAACTTCTGGTGCTTCAATCACAATCACTGGTGGTGTAGTTACCACTGGTGGTGTAGTTACCACAGGCTCATGAATAGGTGCTACAGGTACGGTAGGTGCCAAACGACCACCTAGGGTTACTTCAAGACCTGCTAGGGCTTGACCTTCCCACCATGCGTTGTCAAAGTTGTGAACGGCACGAGCTTCGCCACGTAGAGCTAAGGCATCGTTGATTAGGTAGCGAGCACCTAGACCTAGGTTACCGATGGTGTCTTTTGATTCAGATACTTCTGTGCCAGCTGGTGTGCCATCAAGAAGTTGTTCACGGCTTTCTACTTTATATTTGGCTTGACCTGCACCGATAAGCACATAAGGCTTGAACTTATTGTTGGTGTAGCCTGAAAACTGCTCAGTACCAATTAGGAAGTTACCAGAGATGATTTCTTCTTTGGCATCAAATACGTTTCTAGGATGAGCATTAGCAGAAGCTTTTGAAGCTCTTGCATCAGTGTCAGTTACGCCATATTCTACTTGGAACTGAGTAGATGGGGTTAGTTCCACACCTAGGGCTACGCCAGTATATAGGTCGCTTTCAAGAGCAACACCGCCATTTGTTGGGTTGGTAGGTGCATTGGTGTTAGCACCGTTAAGTTGCTGACCAGTTTTAAAAATCTCACGTTGCTTTTTGTGAGCTTCGTCTTGATATTGGTAACCAACTAGTGGGGTTACGGTTACGCCAGCAGATGCAGCGGTAGCAGCAGTGGCAACCAATGCCAAAGCGATTTTATTAAGTTTCATAAATTCCTCCAAAGGATGGTTTTGATAAAGTCAAACACACTTAGACTATCACTGTCTATTCTAACATTAAGCGGAAATATTTTTCAATACAAATTACAAAAATAATTCAGCTTTCTGACAGATAGTTATAGCTTAACGGCAAAATTAAAATTTGACAACCTTTTTTTGATGAAAAATACAGTTTATTACATAAAAGGTGCCAACTTTTACAGTAAAATGGGGATTTTTTACCGATAAATGGTAATAAAGGTTAATCAGAGAATGCTTGTCTCATGTTTTTCACCGCTTTATCTAGTCCCACAAACACGCTATCGGCAATGATACTATGCCCGATGTTTAATTCATGAACGCCGTCAATTTGGGCAATGGGAGCAACATTATCCACCGTCAAGCCATGCCCTGCATTCACCAAAAAGCTCGGATGCTTGGATAAGGCAAACGCCACCGCCATTTTGACACGGTCTAACTCATGGCTGATTTTTTCTTTATCATTTTCAAGACAGCGTTCAGCATACGCCCCTGTATGAATCTCAATGGCATCTGCTCCAAGCTCTATCGCCCTTTCAATTTGGGCGGTATCAGGGTCAATAAAGAGCGATACTTTGATACCGACATTCTGTAAGTCTTTGATAAAGCTGGGTAATTTATCATTATTGATAACATCAAGCCCACCTTCGGTCGTCACCTCTTGGCGTTTTTCGGGGACAAGGCACACCCACTGGGGACGGACATCACGGGCAATGGCGAGCATCTCATCTGTTACCGCCATTTCTAGGTTCATCGGAATGCCAATCGCCTCTTTCATGGCATAGACATCGACATCCTTGATATGACGGCGGTCTTCACGCAGGTGCAGGGTAATGCCGTCCGCTCCTGCCTGCTCACACACCACCGCCCCTTTGACAGGACACGGATAATCCACGCCACGGGCGTTACGAAGTGTGGCGATGTGGTCAATATTCACACCAAGTCGGGGGGTTTTCATGGTTTTTCCTTAATGTATCGCGTGTGTTAGGGCTTGTTATTGTTAAGGCTTGCCATCTGCTGGCATGGTCGGCTCTTGACTGTTATCAAAAAGCGTTTGTTCCAACTCGGGCAGTGCCGTTTTCATGAGACTACCGACATACATCTGCGGCTCCGATGGCGTAAAGCCCATAAGTGCTTCTAGCTCGCCCACCCGCTTTTTGGCGTAGGCGTAGGCATTATCAAAAGTGTTTTTATCGCCACGCAAGCCTTCGGCAAAAAACGCCCGCCCAAAATAACTCAAATCGGCGTTATGACTACACCCAAAAGATGCCCTATCGGCAGCCGATGCGGTGATGATGAGCGTGGTCGGTGATGCCAAACTCTCAATAAATGCCCCCGAGTAGCACGATGAAATGACAATCACCCGCCAACGAATGCCCGATGCGTCAAGTGTCTCTTTTAGCCACACAGGGTCAATGTCATCCAAATCCAGTGGCGGATTATCCAGCACCAAATCCCCCAAAATCTGACCACTCTCATCCACCGCTCCGTGTGAGCTTAACGTCAAAAACAGCACGTCTTCATCGGCATTCATCTGTTTGCCGATGGTTTGGAGTGTCTCGTGAATGCTGGTCTTGGTGGCGATGGGGTCAGACTGCCATGTGCTTGGGTTATTGATGAGTGCAATCGATTTACCCTTTGTGCCAAAACGCACATCAAACAGCTGTTTTGCCTGCTCTATTTCATTGGTAAAAACATCTAACTCGCTATACCCTGCCACACCCATAAAATACCAGTCGGTCTCGCCCGTCTCCGACTTTTCAATGCCTGCCAAATGGTCTGCCAAAATCATCGGCTGGGCGTAAAAGGCGGTCTCGCTGATGGTTGGGTTTTGGTTTTTTACCTTAAAAATGGGTTGGTCTGCCACGTTTTTTTGCCAGACAACCAACAGGGCAATCGCCCCTATCATCATGATGACTCGCTCCCACCACTGCCAGTGCAAACGCTTGGCGAAAATCAACAGTAGTGCCGCCGTCTGCCATACAAACAGTGCCACGAACAAATCGGGCAAAATGCGATACATCCAGTTTGGTAGCCAGTTTTGCAAGCTCAAAAACTGCATGCCACTTTGTACCAAAATCAGTAGCGTATCCGCCACAAGCCACAAAATCACAGGCACAAACAGCAGTGAATAGTTGAGCGTACGCTTGGCAAGCAAAATCCCTGCAATGAGCATGATGGTCGGCCAAATCAGATAACTGATGAGTCCTTGCTCGTTAAAATCACTGCCAAAATGTGCTGTCAGCCATGCCAACAAAATATTGACCGCCAACGCCAATAAAGCAAATAGCACAAACTGCCCAAACGTGGGCTTAACCCAATTAAAGGCACGTACTGACCCCACCAACATCCACAAGGCAGCGACGATATTGGCGGCAAAGTTTAGGGAAAATCTTGGTAAAGACTGTATTTTTAGGGATTGTAGTGACAAATGGCGACTCTTTATCAGATATAAAACAAAAAGCTAATTTGGCTTATTTTCGCAAAAATTTACAGCTGTGGCAAGTGATTTTGTAAAAAATCAGTGTATGGCTGTTCATATGGCTGTTCATATGGCTATTTATATGACCATTTATCCATGCTATTTATCCATGCTAAACGTTTGGCATCACCTACCAAATATTAAATCGGCTCGGTCGGCTTTTAAGAAACTTTTAAGAAATTTAAGAAACTTTTAAGAAAAAAGTTATGTTTATCCAAAAACCATAAATTTTTTATGGGCTTTTAAAAATTTGCTGTCAAAACTGATAAATGTGTTAAAATGTGGATTATTTGCAAACACAATTTACCTAATGTCATGAATAAGATATGATTATTTGGTTGCACATAACATGACCACATAACGCATTTTATAAAAATGCCATGAGTATGGGCATGCCCCAATCAATGACCAATATAAAAGATGAGTGAAAAGATAAAAAACCCTGATTTGGGTAAACTAGCAAAGAACTTGTGCTTTTGGAACAGATGACATGACCAGTATCTACCTACTCATTCCGCTAAGTCTTATGTTGTTCGTTGTGGCGATTTGGGCGATTGCTTATGCGGTCAAGTCCAACCAGTTTGAAGATTTAGACAATGCCCCCGACCAAATCATCTTAGATGACCGTCAAGCTCGCCGTGATGCCTTAAATCACGCTAGCAAGGCAACCCAAAACAACCAACGTAATAAGGATGACGCATGAGTATCGTATTATTAGCGCCCGCCCTTGCCATGGGCTTTTTGGGATCACCACACTGCATGGGGATGTGTGGTGGTATCGTAACTGCTTTTGGCATCTCCATGAAGAACCTAAGCCCACAAAAACGTGGCATGCTCATCGCAACCTATCACACTGGACGTTTGATGAGTTATATGGCTCTTGGGCTGATTGCAACCATCTTTGGCGAGACGGTGCTTGCCCCCTTTATGACGGGCAACGCCCTGCCCCGCATCGTGCTGGGTCTGGCGATTGTGTTTGCCGCCCTGCTCATGCTTGGCGTGCCATTTCTAAATCGCCTTGAAAAAGTGGGACTGGGTCTTTGGAATCGCCTTGCTCCCATCCGTCAAAAGGTACTGCCCATGGACAGCCTGCCTAAGGCTCTTGGGGCAGGACTGCTGTGGGGACTGTTGCCTTGTGGTCTGGTCTATGGGGCTTTGGTGATGGCGATGAGTGTGGCGGCGACAGGACATGAACCCATCATGGGCGTGCTGTTCATGCTTGCCTTTGGACTGGGTACTCTGCCCATGCTTATCATGACCGGGGCAACGCTGTCATGGTTACAACAAAAGGTCAAGACCTTTAACCTGCGTAAATTTAGCGGTGCTGTCATGCTCATCTCAGGGCTGTTTGTCATGCTCTCGCCTACCGTCATGCACCTAATGCATGGTCATCATCATGGCGGACATGCCCATCACAATCATGAACATAGCCATGAGCATGGTCATGCACATAGTCATGAACACAGCCATCAAATGAGCCAAGACGCTCATGCAGGGCATGAACATCATCATGGACATGGTGAACATCAGCACAGTCATGAACACAGCTCTCATGGACACAGCCACGACCACCATCATTAAATGCCATCATCAAAGCCCCGTCATGGGGCTTTGACATGATTGGGCGGGGTGTTTGTGGGCATACAAAGCCAACCCCAAAGCCTAGGTAAATGCCCAATTCGTTAGACATCCAACAAACCACGCCCCATTACCAATTATTATGTATTCTCATTACCAATCTTTTTAACCTGAAAAATTTTTAATTTTATGATAAAATACTGAAAAATTTTAACCAAAAATCGCCATGCTAGAAATCCGCCATTTGCAAATGCTCTCTACCCTTGACCGTCTCGGTTCGCTTGCCATGACTGCCGATGAGCTTAATTTGACCGCGTCCGCCATTTCTCATCAGTTAAAAGAGCTAGAAAGCTATTATGACATCACACTTGTCAATCGCCGTACCCGCCCCGTTACCTTTACGCCTGCAGGTCGGTTGGTGTTGCAGCTCGCGGATAATATCCTACCGCAAGTGGCTCGCACCAAAGCGGATATTCGGCGTTTGGCACACGGGCAAGCAGGACAGTTGCGACTGGCAAGTGAGTGCCACAGCTGTTTTGATTGGCTTATGCCGATTTTAAACGTCTATCGTCATGAGTATAGCGATGTAGATTTGGATTTTGCTTCTGGGTTTGAACCTGAACCGCACCAAATGCTCCTAGACGGCGACATTGACCTGCTTATCACGGCAAGCGATTTGCCGATAGATGGGATTTATTATGAGCCACTGTTTACCTACGAAAGTCGCCTTGTGATGTCGCCCACGCACCGACTGGCAAGCCAAAGCGTGATAAATCCTACCGACCTAGCAGACGAGACACTCATCGCCTATCCTGTGGAGCAGGCTCGGCTTGATGTCATCGCCAAATTTTTAGAGCCAAATGGGGTCACTCCCAAACATATCCGCACCACCGAGCTTACCGCCATGCTCATTCAGCTCGTGGCGAGTGAGCGGGGCGTGTCGGCACTACCTGACTGGGTGGCGAGCGAGTACGAGAAAAAAGGCTGGGTGGTAACACGTCCGCTTGGGGTGGGGGTGTATTGTCAGCTTTATGCAGGGGTGCGTGAGAGCAGTAGGGATGTGGCGTATATTGCGGGGTTTTTGGGGTTATTGGAGGGGATTAAAAAGCCGTAAAGAGGTAAATAAACCGCCTTGGGGGCGGTTTTGGTGGTGTTGGGGAGTGATTGGTTATTTTAGATGACATTGATTAAGATATCGTTTAAAACTCTCTCCACGGTTGTATATATCAGAGACTTTGCATTCACTACCCTTGCAAGTTAAGGCAATATCAACACTAAATTTACCAAAATTAGAAACAGAATCTTTGTAACCTTTAAAATTAGCACGAATATTACCGTTTTTTAGGGGTGTAAAGGTAAATTGGTTCATTTTCCAACCACTGTCTGGACGATCTTGAGACCAATCAACTAAAGCAACATAACCGAGATCCCAATCTCCACATGGGTGCATAGGGTCGTCTATTGCTAAATAGGAGTAGCTATGAGCATGGGATATGGCGTTTCTAAGACTCTCATTACCAAAGCTCCAAACAGGGTCTGTTCTACACCCATACTCACTGTTACGACATCGCAAAGCATCTCTATAAAGTTGTTTGACGGTATTTAACTTCGCTTGATTATTCGCCATTGCTGTACCACTAAATGACACCAAACAAAGTGCAAGTGTTGCGGTAATAAACTTTTTCATAAAAATCCTTATATTAAAGCCAAAACTTCAAAGCAAAACGGTTTTGAGGTGTTGAAAAGACAACTTAACTATTGTGAGTGATATTATCGTATGATAAAATAACACAAATGTCAAATTTTTGTGATTTTATCATGATTTGACAACATTAAACCAACACCATCAGAGCATTCTTCTGTCCAAATTGAGTTTTTTATGCAAATCCAAGAAAAAATCAAACACCTAAGAGAATTTAATCATTGGACACAAGAAGAAGTGGCAGAACGCATGGGTATGTCGCCAAGTGGCTATGCTAAGATTGAACGTGGCGAAACCAAATTACATTTAGATAAAGTCCAACAACTTGCCCAAATATTTGAAGTGAATTTATTTGATTCATTGATTGCGGATAATAGTGGCGATACGTTCTATAATAATATCCATAATAATGGCAATTCGGTCTATAATAAGTATTATGCTCATAATGAAAATATGGCAAATGAAATTGAAAGTTTAAAACAAATCATCGCTTGTAAAGATGAAATTATTGCCGAAAAAGAAAAGCAGATTGTGCTATTAACCAAACTTCTAGACAGTCAAGAAAATCATTAATATAAGTGGATAAAGGGCTATTTTTCAGGTAAGACATACCGCCCTTTAAACAGTTGTAAAAAGTAAGATTTGATGACAGTTATTTTTCATAACAACTGTTCTCATCTTCGCTTGCATACGCCCTACCACCACCCACAACAAATTTTTATTGCAAAATCCTACCCATTTCACTTAAAATAATCAATTTGCCTTTATAAAATGGGGATTGCCCCCATAAACATAAATTCATCACATCTTTACCGAGCGTTAAATTTTTATGAGCGTATTTGCCATTGGTCAGCGTTATTTATCCGACTCTGAAAGTAATTTGGGGTTGGGCGTGGTCATCGAAGTGGACGACCGCTGTGTTCACATCTTATTCCCCCAAAGCGAAGAAAAACGAGTATATGCCAAAGCGTCCGCTCAACTGTCACGGGTGGTCTTTGGCAGTGGCGACACCATTTTTGACCAAGACGGGCAAGAGTTCGTGGTGGCAAGCTGTGAAGAGATAGCCGATGTCATGCGTTATCACTTGACCTGTGGCAAAAGTCTCATGGAAACTCGCCTATCGGCAAACATCACGCTCGCCAAGCCCTTGGAGCGACTGTTGGCAGGACGCATTGAGCATAATGAGCATTATGAAGTCCGCCAAGACGCCTTGAAACTCAACGCCATGCTCACCCGTCACCCCTTGCGTGGACTCATCGGGGCAAGAGTGGACATCATCAACCATCAGCTCTACATCGCCCACGAAGTCGGCAAACGCCTAGCCCCCCGAGTACTGTTGGCGGATGAAGTGGGACTGGGCAAGACGATAGAAGCAGGGCTTATCGTTCATCAACAGCTCATCACAGGGCGAGCAAATCGAGTGCTTATCCTTGTCCCTGACAGCTTACAATATCAGTGGATGATAGAGTTAAAACGCCGATTTAACTTAGACTTTGCCATTTTTAACCTAGTACGGACAGCGTCCATCAAAGAGCATAACCCTGATGAAAACGTCTTTGGCACCGAACAGCTCATCATTGCTAGCATTGATTTATTGCTTGACCATCACGACCTATATGAGCAGGCGTATGCGTCGGGCTTTGATTTGCTTGTGGTGGATGAAGCTCACCATCTGCACTGGGACAGCGAACAAGGCGGTAATGACAAATACGAGCTGGTGGCGGATTTTGCCAATCACATCGCAGGGGTATTATTACTCACTGCAACCCCTGAACAGCTTGGCGTGGAGAGTCATTTTGCTCGCCTGCGACTGCTTGACCCACACCGATTTGATGACCTAGATGATTTTATCGCGTCCCAAGACGCCTTTGCGGACGTGGCAATGGTGGCAACTTTGCTGATAGACGGCAAGGATTTGACCGACAAACAAATCACGGCAGTGGCAGGACTGCTCGGCTTTGATGTCAGTGAGATTGCCGACATCAACACCAATGACAAGCTCCGTCAGCACATCATTAACGAGCTACTAGACCGTCACGGCACAGGGCGAGTGCTATTTCGTAACACCCGAGACAGCGTACAGGGCTTTTATGGGCGTACCAGTATCGCCTATCCACTCCCCCTACCGACAGCGTGGCAAAATACCCCTTATACTCATGGCAAACTGCGTGAACAGCTGTGGGGCGAAGAGAGTTTTCCTGACGGCTCATGGTTAGAGACTGACCCCAAAGTACCATGGCTCATTGAGCTATTAAAAAATGACCTAAAACACAACAAAGCCCTACTCATCGCCCGTTCAGGGGCAACCATTGAAAGTTTAGAGGCGGTACTGCGTCTGCATGCTGGCATTAAGACCGCCATTTTTACCGAACAGATGAGCCTGTTGGAGCGTGACCAAGCATCTGCCTACTTTGCTGACACACATGGGGCTCAGATACTGCTGTGTAGCGAAATTGGCTCAGAGGGGCGTAATTTTCAATTTGCCCAAGATTTGGTGCTGTTTGATTTGCCTGCCAACCCTGACACCTTAGAGCAACGTATCGGACGACTTGACCGTATCGGACAAATCGCCCAAATCCGCCTACATGTTCCTTTTGTCGTTGGCACTGCCCAAGAACGCTTGTATCATTGGTATGACCACGCCCTAAATATTTTTAACCACATCAGTCCGACCGCCCAAACAGTACAAGAGCATTTCATCGCTGATCTAAAACCCATGCTAGAAGGACAAAACAGCTTTGATGACTTTAATAGACTTGTAGCAAATGCAACCGCTCTACGCATACAACTTGAAAAAGAACTACAAGCAGGACGAGATCGCCTGTTAGAGTATAACTCATGCCGCCCCAGCGTATCAGGGCGTATCGTACAAGCCATGCATGAGCTGGACAACACGCAGATACTGCCAGTATTTCTTGACCGCTATCTGGACGCACTCAACGTCGATTATAGCATTAGCCGTGATGATTCGTGGGTCATTCATCCCATTGACAGCACCGAAGTGCAGGACATCTCGGGACTGCCCCTTGACGAAGACGGTATGACCCTAACTTTTGACCGCACCCAAGCCCTGACCCGTGAAGACATGGCGTACATGACCTTAGAACATCCGCTCATGACGGGCGTGTTGGAGTCCATCAAGTCAGGCACCTTTGGCAACACCAGCGTGGTGCTGTTAAAGTCATCCGCCATGCCACAGGGTCTGATGCTCATCGAAAACCACTTTCGAGTCGAAGCCATCGCCCCCAAGCACCTAAACCTATCTGCCTATCTCTCAGGGCAAATCATCCGTGTGCTACTTGCCGAAAATGGCAACGACCTAACCAAAGTGGCAACCCCCGACAAACTTCTGCCCATCATTGACAGACTGGACAAAGCCAAAGCCCGTCAAGTCGTCAAGGCAAGACATGAAGTCATCGGCAACATCACCGCCCTAGCCAAAACCAAGGCAACCGATGAGCTGTCCGCCATCAGTACATCCGCCCAAAGCCAATTTGCCGACCATCTGGACAAAGAGATAGGACGATTGCAACGCTTACAAGCCATCAACCCCAACGTGCGAGATGATGAAATTGCACAGCTCATTGAGATGAAAGAGCAGGGCCTGACGGCATTGGCAAATCTATCGCTCGTGCCTGACAGCATTCGTGTGCTGATTTGTGTCAAACCTGATTAACCTAAAAGGGAAGTTTTATGCCCCATCTTACCCTAGAATTATCCAAAAACCTAAAAATCGCCGATGAAGCCGACTTATTGTTAAAAATAAATACTGCCCTATTTGAAAGCGGTCAATTTGCCAAGTCCAAAGACATCAAAAGCCGTGTGTATCATGCCACAGACAGTCTTATCGGACTGGCATTTGATGACGGTGAGCATTTTGTCGTGGCACATTTGGCGATTATGGCAGGTCGCAGTGATGAGATAAAGGCGGATTTGGTTGGGCGTGTGATGAGCGTACTACAAAGCGAGATTGGTAAGACTTATCAAAACGTGCAATATGCGGTCAATTTAACCGAATTATCTAGCGTTTATCAAAAGGCGATTGTTTAACTCATGGCTTAAACCGCAAGGAAACATCATGAATTATCTACAATACATGGATTATTTAGAAAAGACTTATGAAGTTACTTTGCCAAGTTTATACAAACAGCTTACCAAAGATGATATGCTGGATATGCAAACTGGCGTGCCGAATTGGTATCAAGATGTATTCCCAAAACTTGTGCAAAATCCGCCTTTTTTACTCGTGTCTTATGAATATGAGCTGTATTCGCCTGATGAGATGATTGCCTGTACCAAAGACCATCTGCCAAGCCAAGATGACGGCGATTGGTTTTATCTAAAACCAGAGTACGAAAATCGCTTGGTGATGTTTGCCCAGTGTGGCAATGGCGACTGTTACGCCTTTTATTATGAACACGACAAGCACAGCGAGCCACAGATCGTCAGAATTTGTCATGACTGTGAAAGCGAATTTGTGGCAAAAAATCTGCAAGAATTTATGGTATATAAAATGCTTGAAGTGGCTTTGGTGGGGCAGGATAGCCCAAACATCAAAGAATATTTACTGGCTCAATTACGCACGCACAGTCCTTATTTAACACCTGTCCAAATTGAGCGTTTAAATGACGTGTATCAAAAAGAACCTGTCAAAAACAATCATGGTGATTGGGTTTTATTAAATAATGACGAGTTTGATACGTTGGTTGATGAGCTAATCCCTTTTGATAAAAGAGATGAGACCTTTGAGCTTTATGAATATGAATAACCGTGGTTTAACTGATGTTTTAGGGATTGTAGGGAAAATTGCAATTCGCCCAATGATTAAAATTTGATAAATTTTAATAAAAGGTAAATTGTAATTTTCCCTACAAATTTATTTGCAAGCATTATCTATTAACCACACCAACCATTACCAATCCTAAAATTTAAGATTATAAACCCATGTCCTTCGCCCAAATCCACACCCGTTCTGTCATCGGTCTGACCGCACCGCCTGTTACGGTGGAAGTCCACATCTCCCAAGGCTTGCCTGCTCTAACCATGGTCGGCTTGCCCGAAGCGTCTGTGCGTGAAAGCAAAGACCGTGTCCGCTCGGCGATTATCAACAGTGGCTTTGACTTTCCCAATCGCCGTATCACGATTAACCTTGCCCCTGCTGACCTACCCAAGGACGGGGCTAGGCTTGATTTGCCCATTGCCATTGGGATTTTGACGGCAAGCGGACAGATTGATGAGACGGTGCTGGATAATTTTGAATTTGTGGGTGAGCTTGCCCTAAATGGCGATTTGCGTGGGGTAACAGGCTCGCTGTCGGTGGCTCGCACCCTAAAAAGCGGTGGGCGAACACTAATGTTGCCAAGTGCCAATGCGTCCGAAGCGGTGCAAGTGGCGGATATTTGTGTGCTGGGGGCGAATAATCTTGCCCAAGTCTGCCGTCATCTAAACGCTATCAATGGCGGCAATACAGACGATAGGCTGACCCCAACCGCCATACCGACCACCAAAACGGTGGCGACTTATCCGCTTGATTTGTCCGATGTCAAAGGGCAACACCACGCCCGCAGAGCGTTGGAGATTTGTGCCACAGGCGAGCATTCCATGTTGTTTAAAGGTTCGCCTGGTTCGGGCAAAACCTTAATGGCAAGCCGTCTGCCGAGCATTTTACCGCCCTTGACCGATGATGAAGCCCTAGAAGTGGCAAGCGTGTATTCGGTGGCAGGACTGCCTTATGAATTTGGTGTACGTCCGTTTCGCTCTTGTCATCATACCATGAGTGCGGTGGCGTTGTCGGGCGGTGGTTCACGCCCCAAACCAGGGGAGATTAGTTTAGCTCATCAGGGCGTTTTGTTCCTTGATGAATTGCCCGAATTTGACCGCAAGACCTTAGAAGTCATGCGACAGCCGTTAGAGTCCAAAGAGATTATCATCAGCCGAGCCAACGCCCAAGTGGCTTATCCTGCCAATTTTCAGCTTATCGGAGCAATGAATCCGTGTCCGTGTGGCTATCATGGCGACCCGTCCAATCGTTGTCGCTGTACGCCCGACCAAGTCCGCCGTTATCAGGACAAAATCTCAGGCCCCTTGCTTGACCGCATTGACCTGCATATCCACGTCCCTGCCATGCCGATAGACGACCTGCAAAACGCCCCGCAAGGCGAGCCGTCCGCTGTGGTGCGTGAGCGAGTTGCCAAAGCTCGTCAAATCGCCCTAGACCGTCAAGGCAAAGCCAACAGCGAGCTGACCCCAAGCGAGATTGATACACACATACCGCTCGGCACGGCAGAAAAACAGCTTCTAGCGACCGCCCAATCACGGCTCAATCTCTCCGCTCGTAGCTATCATCGGGTGCTAAGAGTAGCTCGCACCATTGCTGACCTGGCAGGGGCGGATAGGGTGGGCGTGGCTCATTTGGCGGAAGCGGTGAGTTATCGGTAGGTGTGATGTTATGATATAACTGATAGTTATGGAATTGATAATCATTTTTCATATAAAAAAATCAATATCAATGATTGACTGGTACAATCGTATTTGTTAGTATAGAAATCGATAACTGTTACCAAGTTGATAATCATCTCACCTACTATCAACCTAGAGCAGTTATCGGCTATCAGTATGGACTGATAGTTTTTCACAACGTAATAAAAGGAAAAACCCTATGAAAAAACTCTCAATCCTAGCACTAAGTGCTACCGTAGCCATCACCCCTGCATTTGCAGAGATGACTGTTCATTATAACACACCGAGTGTGGATACTCAAACGGTTGTGTTGCCTCAAACAACTGTTTCCGCCACAACCCCACAAGCCGACCTATCTTTTGCTTTTGATGATGCGGAAAATCTGCAAACAAAAGAGATGACACTTGCAGAAATGCAAGAGACGGAGGGGGCTGCATTGCCATTTGCCCCTTTGCTATTGTTAGGTTCTGGTGGTGGTGCGGTTGGAGCTTGGGGCAATCATTACAATAGTTATAAAAATACAGGGAAGCCTGCCTCCGTCTCTAGCACACTTGAAGCAACTGGCAAAGGAGTCGTGACGGGTGTTAGTATGTACGGTGCAGGTAGAGGTGTGCAAGCCGTACGAGCAGGTAAGGAGATTAAAATAGGTAATAACTTTCGCTTAGCCCCTTTTGGCAATGCCACAGGACACCCAGTGGGAAAGTTTCCTCATTATCATAGAAGAGGTTCAGTAGATCCAGCTACTGGCAAAACTCAAGCAGGTCAAGGTATTGGCAGACATCGACCTTGGGAAACAAAGCCGACCGATCGATCTTGGAAGGATAGATTTTAATGCAAGAGTTAATGTCAATGCCAAAACCACCATTTTTAGTCTTTGATGGTTATGATTTATCCATTTTTGAAAGTATGCAGACACTGGAGTACAAATTGGAGGCGGTAGATGTTGAAAATGGTGTGTATGAAGTTTTTGATAGTCAGGGCAATCGACTAATATTGATGGCAAAAAATACCCATCAAGTTGTTTTTGGAGGGTTGGCGTTGCAAGATCAGTCACTGTTGTCTAATTTGCTGTTGGATTATGCCAAAAACGTGCATGGTGAAAATGTTGAATCAGAGAGTGTTTCACAACTCATTGATATGGTGGTAAAAAAGATAGGTTTTACAAAGTAAACTTTCCACATATTATTGTTTGACGATCTTTTATCAACCACTTTCCCATTTAGCGATCTAGGCGATTCTAAATAATGATAAGCCAAGTTATTAAAAGGCAGACGATATATTCTAAGTCTATATTGATTTTTCTACAATATAGACTTGAATACACCTTGATAAATAGTAAACCTAATGTCCTTTATTTAACATTACTCCTATTATCTATGTTGTATTCTGTTGTTTTATTTTTGAATGCGTATGTGTCCAAACAACCAGATTATAATTTTTTATCACCAATATTGATGTCATTATTGGGTTTTTTATTTATTGTGTTACCTCCTTATTTTGATTTAAGTTTAAAAAGACAGATTTTGTATATTGTAATAGTAAATATTTTTGGGTTGTTGATATATCGCTCGATAAGTTGGATCTTAAATCAAAGATAGAGGTAAGTATTGACTTTGATGAACTTTATCGGCAAACAAAAACCGCTTTAAACTCGATACCGATTTGAGCTGATGATTACCAAAAGTCATCAACAACAAGACGTGTAAAAAATGTACATTTGTTCAAAAAACCCTTGACAAATCAAAAAATAAACATACCATAATCCTGTGCAAGTTAGCACAACTGCACTTGATCTTATCAAGCTGTGCTGATGGTTGAAACTTGTTTTTAAGGAAAGTCTTATGAAAAAACTTTCAATCCTAGCACTGACTGCAACCATTGCCATTACTCCTGCCTTTGCAGAAGTAAATTCTTATGCCACACCAAGCGTTATACAGTCTGCGGTTTCACTTGATGATATAGATACACCAGCCACCACTTCACAAGCTGATTTGTCTTTTGCGTTTGATGATGTAGAAAACCTGCAAGTAAAAGAGATGACCGTAGCACAAATGCAAGAGACGGAGGGGGCGGTGGCTCCTTTGGTTGCGGTAGGCGTTATGACGGGCACTCGATTTATTGCTCAACGTTGGGTTACTCAAAAAGTTGCTCAAAATATGGTTAAACGTGGAGCAACCAACATTATGGCTCCCAACCGTTCTGTTGCTAAAAAAATTGCAGGAAACAACCCTATCAGGGAATATCACGCTGACCCTGGTTCAAGATATACCCATTATCATCCAAACCCAAGAAATGGCTCTCATATTTGGTATGGAAAAACAAGATAACTAAGGCAGTTAAAAGTTATGGGGGTAGTTCAGCCCCCCATAACTTAGTTGCAACATCTAATTGTGGAGCGTATCTATGTCTTATATCTATCTGGTCATTTCTGATGATGAAATCAAAAAAATCACCCAAGAGAGATTTTTAAAATTTCACAGTATAGATAGCCATCAATCTGATAAATACGGTTATTATAGATATGATGAAAACCTTTGTCAGATAATACATGATGATATTTATTGCATTCATAACCAACTAATTGAACTTTTAGGTAATTACAGCAAACAATCTAAAAAATTATTTTTTGCAAAATTTCTTCTACTCAATAAAAACAATGAAGATGATATGTTTAATCTTTCCTTAGCAAAAATTGATAAATCTGCTTTTGTCAAACTGGAAAATTTAGATAATAATTCATACCTAAAATTAAACAACATTTATCAAATACCTTAGGGGTTTAAAATGCGTAAACTCACTCTTTGTTGTGTACTATTACTGAGTTTGTCAGATCCACCCTAACCGTCGCTAACATTTTGGCGGATAAGCAGTATTTGGGAGAAACGGCTTTAAAGTTAAGACAAAAGACAATTGACAAGTGCAATTGTATTTATTACTATATTACATAACAACCACACTAAGATGACATCTTTCACCATCATCACCTTAGTGTGATTAGGGCTGTCAGTATCAGACTGATGCTTTTTCACAACGTAATAAAAGGAAAAAACTTTATGAAAAAACTTTCAATCCTAGCACTTAGTGCTACTGTTGCCATCACCCCTGCCTTTGCAGAGACGACGGCTCATTATAACACACCTGTCACAGAATTATCTAGCCAGCAGGCAGATTTATCTTTTGCTTTTGATGATGCAGAGAATTTACAAGCTACCGACATGACATTGGTAGAGATGCAGGAGACACAGGGGGCTTGGGTTCCTTATGCAATTGGAGGGGCGATAGGCGGCATTAGCTATGTATCGGGTTGTGCTTATACAAAATGTACTGCGGCAGGTCTAGGAAAATCTGTTGTTGGAGGTGCTTTTGTGCCTATGCGTGGTGCTCAAGCTATATATGGTGCATCTAAACTAGCATTTGCTGGCGGTACAATTAATGGTATCGGAAACCGTAAAGGCTGGTGGTAACTTTGTTGAAGGATAAAATACTAAAGCGAGCTAGAAATCTGGTTAAGCATTTAACAAAATTTCACGCTTTTTTAGCTGTCTTAATTTTATTTGCTTACCGCCCCTGTGATGACGATTTGGCTTCTAGTTTTTTGTTGTCAATATTGTTGGTGTTTTTAATGAGTTCTTTTTTGATAAAAGGCTATTTTAAAAATCCTATATTTTTGACCGTTCAGACGGAAAATTATATTGAAGATTTTTTACTTAATCATTCTTTGCTAATCGCTATTATTTTGACACCAATATTTAGATTGATAGTCTTTAATGATAGTAATGGATTGTGTTAATTTTTTTAATTGCACAAAATTATCTACCCAAGACACTGATCTATCTTTTGCCTTTGATGATGTAGAAAATCTACAAGCGACAGACATGACACTTGCAGAAATGCAAGAGACGGAGGGGGCATTATTTCCCATTGGCATTGCTTTGAATGTTGGTGGTCGTTTCGTTACCAATCAACTGGTTAAACACTATATAAGCAATGCCAGTTTGGCTTACGGTACATACACTTGGGGTAAAAGTCAAGGTAAGCAAGGTAAATAACAAGTTATTAATTTGAATGATTTGCAATAAAAATTCAAGCCATTTATTTTATAGGATTGGCTTGAATTTTATTGAAGTATTGAGTGAAATAAAATATGAAAAAATGCCCCAACTGTCATAAAAAATGCATCAACATCTCAGAATTTTCTGGTAAATGTCCCCATTGTCAAGAAGCCATACAGACATCAACATTTTTTTCTATCGGTTTAATGATTATTTTGGTGATTGCTATGTCTATCGGTATGTATATAAATAGCTATTTTTTAACAACAATTGGCTTTTTAATAATCGTGGCATATAAGCTATTTTCCTATCAAATAGACTTGCTATTATTTCCATTGGTGGTTAAAAACGATTAAATGGAGATGTTATGAATTTCAAATATCTATTACCAAGCCTGCTTGCTTTACCTCTCCTCACCCACGCCGACCTCCCTCTTACAGTCGATGACCTATTGGCGGATAAAAACCGTTTAAATTTAACGTAAGCGTAGCTCATTTGGTGGAATAAGGGTAATGGGAGTTATAAAGTAGACTAATGATCTGTTATGAGATTGATAAAATTTTTCATATAAAAAAATCAATACCAACGTTTGACAAGCACAATCGTGTTTGTTACCATAGAAAACGATAACCAACACCAAGATGACAATCTCTCACCATCATCATCTTAGCATGGTTATCGGCTATCAGTATCAGACTGATGCTTTTTCACAATCAATAAAAGGAAAAAACTTATGAAAAAATTCTCAATCCTAGCACTTAGTGCCACTGTCGCCATCCATCACCCCTGCTTATGCAGAGACTGATGTTAATTATAACACACCTGTCACAGAATTATCTACCCAAACCACCGATTTATCTTTTGCCTTTGATGATGTAGAAAACTTGCAAGCTATTGCCATGACTGATAAGGAGATGGCGGAGACGGAGGGGGTGGCGTTGCCATACATTGCAGGAGCAGCGGCAGTTGGTGGCTTTTACAATCTTGGCAGTTATGCTCACAATGTACCAAAAAATCAAAGAACTTGGCGTGGATATGCCACAGCTTTTGGTAGCGGAGCTATTGGCGGAGCAGTAGCAGCAACACCTATCGGAGCAATCAGAGCTCCAATTATCGGTGGCGGAATTGTACTTGCTGGTGGTAGTACAGCAAACAATAAAATGAGAAAATAAATCTAAAAATATCTCTATCTTGCAAGATTGTGGTGGATTTATGTTGTTATTTCCATCACAATTCAAATAATTTTGGAAAGTTTTAGATTATGGATAAATTCTCTTATTTCTTGGCAACAATGCTACTGTTTTCTATATTTCAATTTTTTAATACTTTCATAAAAAAAGAAAGCTTAACCTTACAAAATATTTGCTTTGCATTAGTTTTTTTACTATTGATGGGTTTGCTTTCCATCAAATCATTAGGAATATCAAATAACTCTTTGCTTTATATTGGTATGTCTTTATGCTACCCTTTTATGGGCATGGTTGCTATATTGCATATTTATAAGAAAGATGGGAAATAATAATGTATTTATTTAAAATCATTCTAGCTGTTGGCATCTTGTTATTTGCAAGTGTTACTCACGCCGACCTCCCTCTTACAGTCGATGATCTATTGGCGGATAAAAACCGTTTAAATTTAACGTAAGCGTAGCTCATTTGGTGGAATAAGGGTAATGGGAGTTATAAAGTAGACTAATGATCTGTTATGAGATTGATAAAATTTTTCATATAAAAAAATCAATACCAACGTTTGACAAGCACAATCGTGTTTGTTACCATAGAAAACGATAACCAACACCAAGATGACAATCTCTCACCATCATCATCTTAGCATGGTTATCGGCTATCAGTATCAGACTGATGGATTTTTCACAACGCTAATAAAAGGAAAAAACTTTATGAAAAAACTATCAATCCTAGCACTTAGTGCTACTGTCGCCATCACCCCTGCATTTGCAGAGACTGGTGTTAATTATAACACGCCTAGCGTTGATGTACAACCTGCCATCTCTTTTGATGTATCTCAACAACCTGCCCTACCGACTACCGCACAAGCTGATTTGTCTTTTGCCTTTGGTGATGTAGAGAATTTGCAAACAACAGACATGACACTTGCAGAAATGCAAGAGACGGAGGGGGCGGCGTTGCCACCAATGGCAATTTACTATGGTGTTGTATACGGCGTACCAGCAAATCTATGCTGGTGCTAGATGGGCTTCTGGAAATGGACCACAGCTCTTAAGTAATAGAATTCGCCATCATCTTAATAAATAATTTAAGCGACGCGTCTGCAAATCCAAGTTGAATTTAACTTGGATTTGTATTTAGTATGTGAAATATTGAGGTATTACTTAGTATGTGGTTGTTATTGGCTGAGCTATTTCCAGAAATATTAACTGTATTTAGGGATTTAAAAAATAAAGACAGAAAGCATTCTATAATCATACTTGTGCTATTTCTGTCTTTTTGTGCTATTCTTTATCACGACATCAATCTTGGTATATCTATCCCAATAATTTTTATATTAACCATTTTTACCATTATACACTATTTATATAATGCCAAGAAAAAATATAAGCAAAATAATCGTATAAAAATCAACCAAGAGATGATTTTTATACATAAAAAAATTCCTATCACCTATCAAAAAATATTAGGCAGTAGTCATAAATTTATTGCACAAAATAAAGAAATTGAATTTTTATTACTGCCAAAATATGGTGGTAATAATTGTATAGTAATTAATCATGAAAAAATTTATGGTTTATCTCTGTCGCCAATTTTTCATTATGGTATTATTTTTTATCAAAAAGTCATTGATATTCATGACAATCCATTTGATATTAAAGTAACATTAAATGGTTATTTATCGCCATATTTAACCATTGAAGTAACAAACGAAAATTTACTTAAAAACAAGAGTTTATTGTTATGAAATATTTCATAAGTGCAAGGACATTTTTATTTGCCCTAACTCTACTACCCCTCCTATCCCACGCCGACTTACCCCTAACCGTTGCCGATATTTTGGCGGATAAGTAGTATTTGCGATAAACGGTTTTGAAATCAAGACAAAATATTTGGCAAGTACAACTGTATTTGTTACTATGTTACATAATAACCGTACTAAGATGATATCTTTCTTTCACCATCATCACCAGTGCGGTTATCCATCATAATTTACAATTTTAGGTGAGTTTTATGTTTGACTTATTATCCGGTTTGTTATCTTATGTGGGTGATGATGTTGCAAAAACAAAATCTAAAAAAAAGCAACTCATCATTTCATTAATTTTTGGTTTTTTGATATTTTTAGCCATTTGCATTGAAGAGTTTTTTGCCAATTCAAGTGCAAGTCTAATATTATTTACCTTGGGGTTGAGTTTTTTATCATCAATGCTGATATTTATTTGTTTTTTGATTGCCAATGTATTGAAAAATAAATAGAATTTTATTAGCATGCCACTTTCCCCATAGGTGGTTTGAGCTTTATAAAAAACAAAACATTATGATGAAATATATTATGAAAAAATGCCCTAACTGTCATAAAAAATGTATTGATGTCCTAGAATATTCTGGTAAATGCCCTTGTTGCAAAGAAGCCATACAAACGCCAGTATTTTTTTCTGCATATCTAATGATTGTCCTGATGATTATTATGTCTGTTGGCGTATATATAAATAGTTATTTTTTGATAACATTTGCTTTTTTAATGATTGTCATCTACAAACTATTTTCTTATCAAATAGATTTACTGTTATTTCCATTGATGGTTAAAAATGAATAACCAATGGCGTTTTATATATCCAAAATATACTTTGTTTACTTTATTGATTCTACTACTGCCCCCATCAGTCCATGCCGACCTGCCCCTAACCGTTGCCAATATTTTGGCGGATAAGAGATATTTATCCAGATAATTGGTGGTAAAATCAAGACAAAAGATAATTGACAGGCACGGTTGTTATTATTATCAAGAATAATAACCAAATTATCTACCAAACAAGCGGATTTGTCTTTTGCTTTTGATGATGCAGAAAATTTACAAGCGGTTTTCATGACTGATGGGCAGATGGAAGAGACGCAGGGGGCATTTTAGTTACATGTCAGGTGCAACTGCGAGCGGTACATACAACATTATCATGGAGCATCGGTCTTGGGCGGTGCGGGTGTTGGACTTTTAAATCCCATAACTAGTGGCGCTGCACTTTTAAATGGGGCTGCTGGTGTCGCAGCAGGGGCAGGAGCAGGGGCGTTTGCTGGTCATGCTTCTATATTGGGTACAAATATGAATATTCGTTAATTAACTTACTAACTTACTAACTTACTAACAGACTTCCTGTGAGCCTTATTTGGCTGACTTTGAATTCCTGATTAAGTTTCGATGAAAGTCAAATGATTAATGTTTTTAACCATTAGCATTATAGGAAGTCTAACAGTTTAATCAAGTACAATTAGCCAAAAGGTAGTTAAGTTTCTCCTTGGAGTTGTATTGGAAATTGTGTTATGATTGTTGCATATATTTTAATTACTTGTGGCTTTTTCCTTGCCTGCATAAAACATATTTCAATAATTGCAACCAAGCCTTCTTTACGATTATTTTTGCATTGCATATCGGTAATGATGGTGGTATCAAGCCCTATGTTTATCAAAAATATGCAAATGCAAGAGTTTTTATATTTTATTGGGTATGTTGCTTTGATGACTATTACATTTTTTTATATAACATATAAAATCTTGAGCTGATTTTGAGCCCGTAGAGCTCGTAGGTTGGGTAAGCGATAGTAACACCCAATAGATGTAAGGCTTGGCTTAAAATGTCAGATTTTGTATCTCAACCTAACCTACCGAGCTTGGCGGTGCTGCTAGTCCTGCAACAGGCATCGGTAGTGTGGTTGGGGGGTTAGGGTTTGGCACAGCATCTGGTGCAGCCACAGGATACTTAACATCTAAATTCCCAACAATAAATGTAAAATAACCCAATAATTATTTATACAATCTCATTTTGATTCACCAGATGAGATTGTATTTCTATGATATGGGAGTATGTACATGTTATTATTCTTAACCTTTGCCCTAATTATTGTATCTGCTTTAATGATTCGATATTCTCATTTAATAAATCGGACAAGCTATAAGGTGCTACTTTATTTTGGTTCTGCCATACCTGTAAGTACGTCTAGTGCTATTTTGAGTGCAATGGGTATTGATTTTGTTGTTATTGGTTTGTGTGTTTTTATTGCTTCATTAGTTGTTACTTTTATTAAAATTAATTAGAAGGTATTGTTAATTGACTATACCTTTGGTTAGATTTGTAGGGGCGAATGTGGTTTATCCCTACATTTTCCAATTTTAAAATATATCTTTATTGCTTGTTTGATTTATTTATTTATTTATTATGCTCGTTTTGCCCAACAGAACTTTTGTTTCCGTTGGGCAAATGATGATAAGGGGCAAATGTATGAATACAGCATGTATTTTATTTTTTGCTATCATTTTGGTGCCAAACTTGTTAGCTCGTGGTAAAAAATTATTACTATTGATGCTTGTCGTTGCATTAATGGTTTTTTTATATTATTATCACATTGTTTGGGGTTACAACCAAGATTTGCCATTAGACCCTACTATTAGAATTTTTATGGATTTTTTTATGGCGATTACTGGTGGCTACTTCTATTATTTTATCACAAATAAATATAAAAAATAAAAGCTCGTAGGTTGGGTAAGCGATAGTAACACCCAATAGATGTAAGGCTTGGCTTAAAATGTCGGGTTTTGTATCTCAACCCAACCTACTGAGCTGATTTGGTGGGGTGTATTCAATCGATTGTTTACTTTTTTTGCTGATTTACAAAAACCGATCATAGGATTGTCTTTATGAATTTTAAATATTTATTGGTAGGTTTGCCCTTTTTTGCACTCACCGCCCACGCCGACTTACCCCTAACCGTTGATGATTTGTTGGCGGATAAAAACCGCTTTAAGCTTGATACGGATTTGAGCTATTATAATCATCATCGTTCATCTGTCGCCACACAGGGTTTTGAGATGGTGGATTTGGGGCAGGGTCGCACGCTGTATATGCCATCCATCGGCGAGAGTAATACCAATACTGACAGCCTGATTGCAGGGCTGGGCTTGCGTTATGGCGTGAGCGATAAGTTGGAAATGGGCGTAAAAACCAACGCCATCTATCGTAATGCACGCCACCAAAATGGTGCGGAATTGTCAAAGTCAAGCGACACTCATCTAAACGACATCAGTATTAGCACCCAATATCAGCTCACCAAAAATCATAAAAAATTCCCTGATAGCCTTGTGTTTGGCGAGCTGTCTATTTATGACAACACCCAAGGGCTAAAACGCAAAAACGCCAGCTCCGCCCTTATCGGCTTTACCACTTATACCGTCAATGATCCCATCGTGCTAAGTTTGACAGGAACTTATCAGTATCAAGCAAGACGTGAGACCAATGCAGGTCATCGTATGGATTTGGGCGATACAGCGACATTAAACGGCTCAGTTGGTTTTGCGGTTAATCCTGACATCACGCTGACAGGTGGGGTGGGCGTACGCCATAAATGGGCGGACAAAAATGAGCTGGGTAAATTCGAAAATAACAACACCCAAACCACGCTCAATCTAGGATTTGCCTATGCCATGACCGCTAGAAGTAATCTAACTGCCAATGCTCGTATGCCTATTTCTGGCGATGGTGGCAGTACGCTATCGGTGGGGCTGACAACCAAGCTAGGAGAGTTGCCACCGCCTTTATCCCAAAAATACCGCCAAATCAAATCAGCAGAGCCTACTGTATCTGCACCGTAAAATCTGTAAATGAAATCTGTCAAAGTTGCCATCATCACACTTGCTTTTATTAGCTCATCGGTTTATGCCAATGGGCAAAGCCTTGTCATTCCTATCGCACCAAAACCCATCATGCTGGGTACGCATACTACTTGGAAAGACAGTAGAGACAGCAAAATCACCAAACAAGATGTGGACTACTCATGTGGTGCGTCATCGCTATCCACCATCTTGACTTACTTTTATCAACACCCCAAAACAGAACAGCAAATCCTAGATGATATGGCATTAGATGATGTGATGGCATCGTTTGCAGACTTGGCAAGCGTGAGTGAAAAATACGGCTACACCGCTCGTGGTATGACGATGGATTATGACACGCTTGCCAAAATAAAAATTCCTGCCATCGTCTACGTCAATCACAAACGAAGCGACCATTTTAGTGTGGTACGAGCCATTGACAAGCAAAATGTTTATTTATCAGACAGCAGTTGGGGCAACCGCACGCTTACACGCAAGCAATTTGAAAGACTGTGGCTTACCACCGATAATCACACATCAGGCAAAGTACTGCTCATACTGCCTACCACCGACTACCAAAAACAGATGAGCAGTAGCGATTTTATCGCCATCAAAGACACGCAGACATTATTAAAAGAAAGTCCTGTATTGTTTAGGCGGTTTTTATAATCCACCAAAATAAACCCTTAGTTATCACTAGCACCAAACTGTTATTTTATACACCCAGCGACCCATCATGAAAAACGAGCCACTGACCGGCTATCTGCTACACGCCCGAGCCTACCAAGAAAAGCGGGCGATTTATCAGTTTTTTAGTGCCGAACATGGCGTGGTGCATGGCGTGGGCGTGCGTGGTATGCCGTCCTTTGCGGTCATTGAGCTGTTTGCCAGTGGGCAAAACGCCCTAAAAAACTTCACCCAAATTCACATCACAACCACATCACCCCCACGTCCTTTGGGGCAAAATCAGTACGCCCTGCTCTATCTTAATGAACTCATCTGCCGACTCATCGCCCCCGAAAACCCCTGCCCTGCCCTATGGCAACACTATCATGACAGCGTGACACGGCTCCAAACCATCAGCCATCATGACATGGGCGATGACAAAGCAGACAACAGCACCGCTCATGAGATGAGCAACATGAACAAGATGAAACAAACACTACGGCAGTTTGAGAGAGCGTTGTTTGATGAGCTAGGCGTGGGCATTGACTGGGGTGCAGATGAGACAGGACGGGCGATTGACGTGCAGGCATATTATGACTTTATCCCCACACGGGGCTTTGTCAGCACCGATGGCACTGGCACATCAGGGGCGGTGATTAGGGCGGTCAGTGAGTCAGACCATCATCAGCCAAGCCCCACTGCCTTGGCACTACTCGGACAAGTACATCGAGCGATGATAGACTACCTGCTTGACTACAAACCCCTAAACAGCCGTAAGCTATGGGCAGAGCAGGTCAGATATCGCCAGTTGTCTTAACCGCCTGCCCTGCGTTTGTTATACAGTCAAAGAATTTTAAAATTACCACAAATTTATGTCATGTAGACGTAGGGACGTGCTGAGCACGTCCTTTGATAACGCCAATTTTAGGGTGCAAAGTCAGCCCGATAAACCTATGGCAGTCAATTACAACTCACCATCCGCCACAAGCATACGAATTACCTTTTTGTCGTGCTTGCCCACGCTGGTTTTGGGAATGTCGGCGACAAAACGTAGCTCGTTGGGTATGCCGTATTTGGGGATAATCTCACGTTCATAGGCTTGGTGTGCCAATGCCAAAATATCATCAGGCGTAATGTCGTCATGATTTGGCTTTTTGACCACCAGTGCCAAAGGTCGCTCGCCCCATTTGTCATCAGGCACACCGATGACGGCAATGTCTGCCACAGACGGGTGCAACGACAAAATCGTCTCAATCTCCAATGACGACACCCACTCGCCCCCTGATTTGATGACATCTTTTAGGCGGTCGGTAACTCGCACCACGCCTTTATCGTCCATGTGGGCAATGTCTTGGGTGTGCAGATAGCCACCCGTCCACAGCTCATCGCCTGCGTCTTGGTTTTTAAAATAACTCTGGGTCAGCCATGGTGTACGCACCACCACCTCGCCTGCCGTTTTGCCGTCTTGGGGTAGGATTTGCCCGTGTTCATTCCAGATTTGCAAATCCACCAGTGGCACAGGCACGCCCGTACTCACCCGAGTGGCAAGTGAGTTCTCAGGCGTTAAAGGCTCTTTTTTGTCAAAAGTTGCCACCGTAATCACAGGGCAAGTCTCACTCATGCCATAGGCGGTATAAACCTGTATGCCATGGACTAGGGCGGATTTGGCAAGCCCTTCGGTCAGACGGGAGCCACCGATAATCATCTTTAAGCCGTCAAAGGCAATATCACGCTCGCTTGCTTCTTTTAACATCATTTGCAAAATGGTCGGCACGCAGTGGGTAAAGCTAACCTTGTGTTTGATTGCCAAATCCACCAACAGGCTTGGTACATAACGGCTCGGATAGATTTGTTTTAACCCAATCATGGTCGCCACATAGGGAATGCCCCAGCCATTGACATGAAACATCGGCGTAATCGGCATATACACGTCCGAGTATCTCAGTCCGACTTCATCGGGGTTTAGGCTTGCCCCCATTGTCACCGCCATGGCGTGCAGGACGATTTGGCGGTGGCTAAAAAATACGCCCTTGGGGTCGCCTGTCGTGCCAGACGTATAAAAAGTCGTGGCAATGGTGTTCTCATCAAAATCTTCAAATTCAAATGTGTCATCAGCACGGCTTAGTAGCTCTTCGTATTCACCTACCACAAAATCAGGGGCAGGCGTGGCGTGGTCGTCAAGCCAAATGATTTTCTCAACGCTTGGCACGTCATGGACATGATTACCAATCATCGGCATAAATTCAGAATTTAACAGTAACGCCTTGGGTTTGGCGTGGTTTAGGGTGTATAGGATTTTTTCTGGCGATAGGCGGATATTGACCGTTTGCAAAATTAGCCCAAGCATGGGAATGGCAAAATACGCTTCTAGGTAGCGATGACTGTCCCAGTCCATGACCGCCACGACATCGCCTCGTTTTAGCCCCAAATCGGTCAAAACATTGGCAAAACGCTGTATCCGCCCCAAAAACTCCCGATAAGTAAATCGGGCTTTGTCAGCATAAAAAATCTCTTGGTCAAGCGAGACGGTTTTGGCTCGGTTTAACAGCTGTTTGATGATGAGTGGAAAAGGATAGGCGTGGGGGCTGGCTTCATAGCCGTGAATGTGGTCGTGCATGGTGTGTCCTTACAAATGAAAACAAAAAAAATCATCAATCCTAAAATTATCAATCCTAAGACTGATGACCTAGCATAACTCATTTAAAAACACTTGTAAAGATTTTTATAAACAAAAATCCCCAACCAACGGTCAGGGATTTGATGTCTAACTGATATACAGATTAGAATTTATGGCTAACACCTAGGGCATAGACCACAGGGTTTACTTCTAGCTCACCGATTTTGGCACCATCAACTTCCAAATCAGTTTTTAGGTCTACATAACGTACGTCAGCAAACAGACCCCATGGTGATGATGGCTTAGAGTAGGTCACACCGATTTGAGCGGCAGGGGCGACCACAGTGTCTGCTTCTAGTTTAGCATTGCTACCAAGAAGTTCTTCTTCATAAGGAACAAGTACAGTGGCACCAAGACCAATGTTAGCACCAAAGCCATTAACTTCTGGAGTATTGTATTTAAAGGTTAAAGTTGGTGGCAAGTGCTTGAATTTAGCCACATCACTTCTGTTGGCATCCACATCACTTCTGTTGGCATCATTGGCACCAACGCTGACAGTGTGCTCAAATGGGCTGGCTAATAGCAACTCTGCTGAAAATGGGCTGTTGGCAAAGCGATAGTCAAAAGAAGGCAATACTGCCATTTCGCTACTTACTTTAGCATTTGGAAGACCTGTGGCAATGTCTTTTTCCGCGGTTGGATCAAGATAACCTAGACCTGCTTTAAAAGTTAAGTTGGCAGACGCTGTGGCAGACAACGCCAGTACGCTGGTCGCTAAAAGAATGTGTTTTAACATTGGGGATTACCTATTGTTAACAAAAAAGAAGTGCAAAATGGTTTTACACTTCCATTATAACGTATTTTTAATCATTTTGTCACAAAGTTTGGCATAATTATGACTAATTTTTATAAAAATTATCAAAAATGATAAAAATTGGTATGGCTAGGGCGTGCCTGCCTTTTGTATTTGCAATGAAAAATGCCTGTTTAAAAAAGCAGGGAAATCGCACGTTTTTCAAGGAAAAAGTGAAGTTTGATAGTCGTTCTATCAAACGAGCTTTTGACGATGAAAAACAATCCGACCACTTAATTTAAAAAATTGAGTTAAAATCTTGAAAATTTACCCGATTAAGTGGTCGGATAGCCATTTTTCATGCAAAAACGATTAGTTTTTTCTAAAATATTTCTATATTAGACTTCTTTCCAAACCCCGATTTTTGTGGATTTTTAAAAACCTCAANNGTTTGGAAAGAGATTTATTGTAAATAGTGTTATAAAGGGCAGGCACGCCCTAACCATCAGTCATTGGTATGGAACAACAAAAACAGCTCAGTGACATTGCCTTCTAGGCTGTTGGCAAGCTGTACCATCATGTCAATGTCGCCTCTCATCATGCCAAGTTCTTCACTCTCTTCATCCATGCCTGATAAGATGACCATCGGCAAGGTCAGCTCCGCCACATCTTCTTCGGTGTCGGCATCATCAAACCAGTCCACAGACTCGTCGCCATACATCGCCTCAATAAAGCCGATACACCACGCCACCACATCTGAGTCTTCGCCAAAGTCTTCTTCGTCGTCATCGGCATCAAAGGGTAGCTCAACAGGCTCTTCGTCTTTTAGGGTTTGATAAATCTCATCTCGCCATGCCGTCAGGGCGGTTTTGACATCAACACTCACGTCATTTTCATGCCCATCAAAATAGACAGACAGCCAATTTGGCAACGGCTTGCCGACAATACTGGCGGTCAAAAACCCATGCGTGGCAACAGGGTCAAAGCCATAAGGGTTCGTCTCTTCGCTGTATAGTAGCGTTATTAATTCATCACGGGTCATGGGTGTACTCTTGGGGTTTGGATTAAAATAGCATGGCTAAAAGTAACATGATTAGATGACAGACAGATGACAACAACAACTTAGCCTAAGGTAAGTTTAGGCATCAAAATCATCAAATTCGGCAAAATCATCGTCATCTTCTAAGGCACGCATGAGTTTATTTAGGCGTTGCTCTTCGAGCATGGCGTCGATTTTAAGGCGTTTTTCTAAGGGCTTGGCTTTGGTGTCGTCTGCCAGTTGGGCATCGGCATCTTCTTCAAAATTATCATCATCAAAATCATCATCAAGACCGCTCATGATAACTCCTTTTGGATAAATGGGTTGGGGTAAATAAATAATGGGCAAGATGAGTAAATTTGTTTTTATTTTTAAACTAATTTAGCAAAAACAAACTGACCCAATTTCAAAATCCTTATAAAGGTAAAATCATCTTTTGTCAAGTAATTTTTAAAAATATTAGGGCGTGCTGAACCTTTATAGCACTATTTACAATATAGAAATATTTTAGAAAAAACTAATCGTTTTTGCATGAAAAATGGCTAAATCTTGTTTTTCATCGTCAAAAGCTCGTTTGATAGAATGACTATCAAACTTCACTTTTTCCTTGAAAAACGTGCGATTTCCCTGCTTTTTTAAACAGGCATTTTTCATTGCAAATACAAAGATTCAACACGCCCTACCATCCCCCATTTTTATCCATTAGCCAGACAGCAATACTTTGTCTCGCACTCGCTCCAATGTCTCGGCATGAGAGATACTCACATGTCTTAGATGACGGCATTCACGCTCGGCAACACTAATCGGATCGGCAAGTTTTAGAAAATTACCATGGGGCGACAGACCCGTGACGACACGGTTTGGCAGTAGTACCAATGGCGTTTTACGGTGTTTTATCCCCACGCCCACCACTTCATCTTGACGGGCGATGTCGCTAACATAAGTACGCATGGGCAGGGCAAAGCGTTTGAGTTCACGGTGCTTGTCATAGATGGTTTGATTAAGCATGAGTGCCAGCCGTGCCAGCAGGATGGATGCTAGGGCGGATTTGCTATATTTATCCTTACCTGACAGCACGATACGACAGCCTTGGTCATCAAAGGGCGAAATACTCTCTACGCTGACCCCATGAAACACTGGCAAGGCAAGCAGTTCTGTGGTCGCCTTACTCAGTAGCTGATGACACAGTGAAAAATAGACGTTTTTGGTCTGATTGCCCACCGTGGCAAGCAGGTCATTGGGGTCGTCAAAGCGGGCTTGGATGACATAAGTATGCTCGCTTTGCGTTTGATGTGACGGCTCAGATTGGGCAGGGGGCGTGTCATGCTTGGCGTGAGGTGTGCCAGATGAGCCTGTTTGAGTGCCGATGGGGTCGCCACTGCTGTGGGCGTGGTTCTTTTGATTGACATCATACAGCAGTCCCTTGGCAAGCAGGCGGTTACGCACGTCATGGGAAATCTCAATGCGAATGGCGTCGGTCGGGCGTGCCACATAGCCATAAATGAGCAATAGCAGTGCATGTAAAAACGCCACCCCCACCAGATACATCCAGTTATCAGAGATAATCTTGGCTCGATTAATCTCATGCGTCTGTACCGTCACATAGCCCAGTACGCTTTGACTGCCTGTCACCACTTCTTTGACCGCATGCCCCTGTGTCTCTTTACCCACAGGCACGAGCAGATTGTCATTCACATCATACACCCCCACAAATGCCACGTCATCGCCCCGAATGTAGCGATTTGCCACCACGCTCATGCTAATGCGGTCGTTAATGCTAAGCGGTGCAGACAACTCTTCGGCAATCGCCACCGCTTCCGCCTGTATGCTACGCTCATAACGCTCTTTTTGCTGTCGCTCGTTACTGATGACAAAAAACAGCAAATTTAGGGTTAAACTTACCAAAATAAAAACAGCAAATAAGCCGTGACGGGGGGCAGGATAGGTCATGATGAATCGTTCATTGGGCATGTGGACAAATAGGGTGTAGATTTTATCATTTTTTTTGTGAAATTTTAAGCACTTAAACTCATGCCGGCATGATTTGGATAAAATTTTACATAATATTGACCAAATTGTTATAAAATCTGAGTAATTAACACTCATGCCATTTTTAACTTTTCATTGCCTAGCTAAAAATGTTACAATAAAACGCAACATCAACAATAACGAGTACTAACGATGAATACTTATGCACTTCCCAAAGATTCTAAGGCATGGCAAAATGCCATTGACCGTGTGGCACATCTTTTGCCTGAGGGTACAACAGGCAGTATTCAGGCTCTAAAACAGTTGCCTGTGTTTGCCATCATCTTGGTCGTGGCAAAGACAGCAATTGATGAGCTGACGGACAGCGGTCGGCAGATGGATGAGGTGATGCAAGCATGGAGCAGTGAGCAAAGGGGTTGGCAAGCGGTGGCGGTTTTTGATGATGAGACGGCAGTCGCCAACGCACACCTGATAGGCACACATGAGCATCTCTCGGACGTGGCAGTGTATCGCTATCTGCTCATCCCAACTGACCACAAAGAGATGAGTGCCGACAAGCGTGAGGCGGTCGCCCATATCATTGACGAACAGCTGACGGCTTATCTAAGAAAGGTGTTAAAACCCAAGCCTAATTATCAATTTCAAGTTGATGAGACAGGACAAATATCCGAACTCACGCCCGAGCAGTTGACTCAGTTTAAAAAAGGCTATATTGACGTTCACATCCTTTCTATCGCCCAAACGCTCCGTCGTCATAAACTTGTCTGCTTTGACATGGATTCAACGCTCATTCATCAAGAGGTTATCGTTGAGTTGGCACGCATTGCTGGCGTGGCGGACAAGGTTGCAGAGATTACCGAATCTGCCATGCGTGGTGAGATAGATTTTAATGAAAGTTTTGCCAAACGTGTGGCACTCTTAGAGGGAGTGGATGTCTCGGTGGTTGATGAGATTATCAAAGACCACATCAGCTTCTCAGAGGGAGCATTTGCCACCATCAAAGCTCTAAAAAGCAAAGGCTGTCGCACGGTGCTGATATCGGGAGGCTTTACCCCATTTGCCAAATACGTTGCCGAGACGTTGGGCATGGATGAATATCATGCCAACCCCCTACTGGCAACAGGCGGTAAGCTGACAGGTGGGGTCGAGCGTGGCATCATTGATGGCAAAGCCAAAGCCCGCATCGTCGCTCATGTCGCTGACAAGATGGCGATAGACATGGAAGAAGTGGTGTGCGTGGGCGATGGGGCAAACGATTTGCCGATGATGGCGATTAGTGACATTGGTGTTGCTTATAAAGCCAAGCCCATCGTACGTGTTAAAGCTGACACTTCGGTCAATATCACAGGACTAGAAGGCGTGCTGTATGCCATGGGTCATCGCTTTGATAAGCACTGATACACCCAACCAACTTGATATTTACCACGGGCTTGTAGGGGTGTGCTGAGCACACCCTTTGATGATATTACTATACAAGGCGTACTCAGCACGCCCCTACGTCCACACATCATTGTATTTGTGGTAATTTTAAAGTTTCTTGGGTATAAATCCAAGTTACCAAAAAACACTTTATAAACGCTCGGATTTGCGTTAGAGTATTATTTTTTGCCATTTTGAGAACATCATGCCAACTTTACCCATCATTGACGTAAAAACCGACCCTTTGGACGCCCTGCTATATGGCTTGGGACTGCGACTGTCATCCCTATCCAAGGGCGATAACGAAACTTATCACAACCTAGTCAAAGACAAAGAACTTGCCATTCAATTTAAAAGTGGCGATGACGTGGCACGCTACTACCGCTTTGTTGATGGGCATTTTGGGCAGGCATTGGGGACTGCCAGACATGCCGATTTGACCATTGATTTTAAAGACTCCATGACGGGCGTGCGACTACTCACCAAAGGCGACATCGCAAGTTTTATGAGTGCCGTCCAAGATGGTGATGTGGTTATCTCGGGTGACTATAAGCTCGTGCTGTGGTTTGCAGGTGTTGCCAAACAAGGGGCGAGCTTGCCTGAACCTTATGCTGATTATGTCAAACAAGCCAAGCCGTATTTTGAGCAGGCTCGTCCTTATCTAAATAAAGCGGTTGATTTTACCAATAAGACATTTGGCAAAAAGTTTGGTAAGTCTGGTAAATAACATCTCATTTATCAAATACACACCAAAAAAGACTGTGGGGCGTGGCATACACGCCCTTTTTTTAAAATGGGTGCAACAAATTACCCCAAGTTATCCTCCAATTTTACTCGCCACACCCATTACCCTACCCATACACCAATTTCTTACCGCTTACCAGTCCTGCCAACAGCTCCTTAATGCCGTCCACGTCCAGCACATCCCTGCCCCGAGTGCAGGCGACATAGAGCAGGCGTAGCTCTTCGGGGCTGATTTTGACCGTTTGGCGATTGACATCGTACAAAAAATCATCATCTATCTGCACCCGACCCCATTCTAGCCCTTTGGATTTGTGGGCGGTAGAGACAACATAGTCAGCGTGCGAGTGCGTGGTTAGGTTATTGATGGCGGATGTGATGGTCTTGGTGCCATGCTCTTCGATGAGTCGCACCCATGTTTTTAGGTCACTGCCTTCGCCTGTCTCGCTAAATTCTTGGACTTCGCCCCAATGACTAAAAAAAGCAAGCTCGGGCGTGCCATAGGCGGATTTGCCATGTTTTAAGCTGTCCGCCCCTTGGCAAAATCGTAGCATCCTTGCACTGTCAGCTTGCAAGGCGACTTTATGCCCCATCTTTTGCCCTGCCAACAGACGTGCCATGGCGTTGGCATTGGTGCGACACAGGATGGCATCTTTTTGTCCATTTGCCAACAGGCGTGCGGTCATCGAATGTTTGGCAGGGTTGCCTTTTAGGGGAATCTCTTCTTGTAATGCCTTTAAAAAAATATTGGCAACTTTGGCAATCTCATCGCCAAAGCGAAACGACTGCGTGAGCAAGGTGGCAGGATAGGGCAAGCGTTTCATCGCATTGGTCGCCCCCCGCCATTCATAAATCTGCTGATGAGCATCCCCGACATAGATGGTCTGCTTATTTTGTTGTAATAACGCCCCCATCATGAGTGGGTCGGCATCTTGGGCTTCATCAAACAGGATGAAGTCGGCAGGAATGATGGGACTTGAGAGTGTCCACAGTTTTAGATAGACATCATGCCCTATCCCTGCACTGTGGCGTGGGTCGATGGACGACAGCCAGCGATATTCAAAGGCAGGATAGAGTAGCTCTTGCAATCGCACCTTGTCAGCATCCGACAGCCAAGATGGGGGCGTGATGTGGCGTGGGGCAGGATAGGCAGATGACGTCTTACAAAACGTGATGATGGCTTCGCTGATGATATTAGCAAGTTTGGCAGGGGTCAGCACCACGGATTTTTTGACCCCGTCAAAACTTCGCTCTACTTCGATGGCGGTCAAGCCAAGCTCCGTTGCCAGCCTAGCAGGGGTCAGCCGTGGCAGGCTCACTTTGGCGGTAATACCCCGTGGCACATGGCGATAGGCGAGCGAGTGAAAGGTTTGGCATTTGACATTGGGGGGAAATTTGCCTTGGGCTTCGCTGGCGATGGATTTGTTAAATGCCAAATACAGCCCACGCCCACGCAAATTCTCACTGATGAGTTTGAGCGTCGTGGTCTTGCCTGCCCCTGCATACGCCACGATTTTAAAGGAATCGCCTGTCATCGCCATATTTAGGGCGGATAATTGCTCATCGGTGGGGGCGTATGCGGTCATGGCGGTCGGTCTGGATAAAACGTGGTATTATAGCAAATTTTGCCCGTGTTGTGGGTAGGACAATAATAAACCGCCCTTTTTGGCGGTTTTGCGGACATCACAATCACAGCGAAATTTTAGAATTAAATTTCATCAAACGCTCATACCGCCCAGACAACAGCTCATTTTTGCCCAGCATTTCAAGCTCGTTAAGCTGATGATTTAACAAATTTTTTAAATTTGTCATCACCACATCAGGCTCAATGTGTCCGCCAGCCCCTTCGTCCACGACTTCGTCAATCAGCCCCAACTGGTGCAAATTATTTGCTGACAGTTTCAAGGCTTCGGACGCATCAGGGGCTTTTTCGGCGGTTTTCCATAGAATAGATGCACAGCCTTCGGGGGAAATGACCGAATAAATGCTGTTTTGGAGCATATTGACCTTATCCGCCACACCGATTGCCAACGCCCCGCCCGAACCACCCTCACCGATGACGGTAGCGATGATTGGGGTGTTGAGACTGCTAAATACCGCAATCGCTTTGGCAATGGCTTCTGCTTGCCCACGCTCTTCTGCCCCCACACCGGGGTACGCCCCTGGGGTATCAATGAACGTCAAAACAGGCAAACCAAAACGCTCCGCCATTTGCACAAGGCGAATGACCTTGCGATAGCCTTCGGGGCTTGCCATGCCAAAATTGTGGGTAATCCGCTCACGAGTAGAACGCCCACGGTGCTGACCGATGACCATGACAGGCTTGCCGTCAAAACGAGCAAGACCGCCCAAAATCGCACGGTCGTCTGCAAAGGCACGGTCGCCATGCAACTCATCAAACTCGGTAAACAGCATCTTGACATAATCCAAAAATAGCGGACGGTCGGCATGGCGGGCAAGTTTGACACTTTCCCAAACGCTCACAGGTTGGCTCATAATTTTTTCCTTTATAAATATTACAAATGTAAACTTATATAGTTTAGCATACTTTTTGGGGTTTGGGAAATGGTTTAGGAGTCGTCCTACGCTCGCCCATTGGTGTAGTTTTTCTTAACAAAAGGGAAATGGCTGGCGATTGGGTCTTGTTGGAGCATTTTTACCATGTTACTAATTATCCAAACGCAACTTTTGAGACTTTCGGGAATGTATTTTTCATTTTGATGTTCAAAATAAAAAGTCGCCCCCATTTCATTGGAGCCAATTGTATAAACAAAAAACCGCCAAAATGCTCTTTTGTAATGAATGTGCAATTTGCTACCGCCTGATAAATCAAACGCATACATTGTTGCGATATTGTCAGTCGGTATCACAACAAGCTCTTTGCCAAACCTATTGTACACACGCACGTCCTGATGAGTGATAGCGATAAAAGGGGTAATTTTTGGCAGATTTTTGATTTCTTTTAATGTGTTTTCTTTTTGGCGTTTTTGAAAAAACACAGTTCCAGCCATTGTCACTGTTATAATTAACCAAAAACGCCCAACCGCTATTAGACCTCTTTCCAAAC
>NZ_MXAN01000085.1 GCF_002027545.1 Moraxella lacunata | reverse complement strand
TGTTTTGGATATACAAGGGGTGTTGAGCACACCCCTACGTCCGCACATCATTGCATTTGTGGTAATTTTAAAGTTTCTTGGGTGTATTTTCCCGTGAAATTTGGGCGGATTAGCGTTTTATTTAAACAATAAATACGCCACCGCCCCAATTTTTACGGATTTTTGCTAACCATACTTTACTGCCCAACCTTGTCAGATTGTGGGGAAGTTGTAAACAGCTCTTGTTAGCGTAGATTTTGGGGTATAATCTCTACCAAATCATTTTGGAATAACTCATGAAAACATTTAGCACGTTACTCGCCCTAAGCCTTGCCACCGCCACTGCCACCGCCAGCCTGCCAAGTACTGCCCAGACACCTGCCCCCATTACCGCAAGCGATAACCAACTCATCAAGCAAACCCTACGCCAAATCGGACTTGCCACGCCCGTTCGTACCATCGCCCCGACAGGCATTGGCGAGCTTTTGATGGTAACGCTGACCACCGATGAGACCCTACTTATCACGCCTGATGCTCGTTATGTGATTAACGCCACCGCCGAGCCGAATCCTAGCACCATTCACGCCATCGACCCTGCCATCATGAGCGATAAGCCCACAGGCACCCCGATAGACGAAGACCACAAAATCGCCCTACTCGCCAACATGAACGCCCTACCCCTAGTCACCCCCGACACCGTGTTTTTTCACACGAGTATCAAGGGATTGCTTTGGGCGGTTGCCCAAAATGGGACGCCATTTTTGGTCAGTGCAGACGCTCGTTATATCATCGGGGGCGATGTCAGCGTGATTAACAATGGCAAACTTGGCGGACTTGACACCGCCTTTGAGACCGCCAAAAACCGCCATACACTTACCACCTTAGACCACACGAGCCTTACCATCTATCCTGCCAAAGACGAGCGAGCGGTCGTCTATGTCGCCACCGACATCAACTGCCCCTACTGCAAGATACTTCACAAAAACATCCCCAATCTTACCGCCAAAGGCATTACCGTCAAAGTCATCGGCTATCCTGTCTATGACGAGTCGTCCGAGCCCATGCGACAAATCTGGTGCGAGCGTGATAATGCCAAGCGTGCCAAGCTCCTAGACCTTGCCATAAAAGGGGTCAAGGCAGGCAACCAATGTGGTAATGACGACAATCATCTGTCATCCAACATCGCCAAAGTCCGCCCCCTTACCATCATCGCCACCCCTGCCGTCTATGGCGAAGATGGCGAGTTGTTTGAAGGCAACGTGGCAAATGATGAATTGGTCAAGTTTTTGACGGCAAAGTAGCATTGTCTTGACAAATATTTTTAAAATCGCTATATTAAAAATCATTTTCATTTTTTAAGGAAAAAACCATGACCCACTTCATCACCTGCGACCTATTGGACGACAACGAAGACAAAACCATTCACGTCATACCGCCCATGATAGACGGCAAATCGTTCAAACACTATGGCGGTATCACGACCTTTGGCGGGCAAGCCGTTACGGTCAAATGCTTTGAAGACAACTCCCGTGTCAAAGAACTGCTCGCCACAGACGGACAAGGCAAAATCCTAGTGGTGGACGGTGGTGCGTCCCTACGCTGTGCGTTAATGGGCGACATGATTGCCAAATCGGCGGTGGACAACGGCTGGGCAGGAGTCATCATCTGTGGCTGTGTGCGAGACGTGGACGAGATTGCCAAGATGAATCTTGGCGTGTTAGCCTTGGCAAGCATTCCCAAAAAGAGCGTAAGAAAGGGCGTGGGCGAGACAGGTCTGCCGATTGTGATTGGCGGGGTGGTCGTCCATGACGGCGATTGGGTCTATGCCGATAATAATGGCGTGATTGTGAGTGGGGAGAGATTGGTTTAAAATAGCCGATTACAACAATATAAAAGGCGGGTTTAGTTCGCCTTTTATCCTTTCCTACATTTTATTTTAATTTAATCAAGAACAAGGCATATTATATCCAAATTTTATATTAGACTTCTTTCCAAACCCTGATTTTTGTAGATTTTTAAAAACTTCAACCCCAATACTTACAAGGGTTTATTTTTAGTTTGGAAAGAGATTTATTAAGTAAAAAGATATGGCATTGGCAAAATACTATGAAGATATTTTAGAGCGTTTACATGATAATGTAAATTCTATTCATTATCTAGCAAAGCCAGAAAATAGGCATTTTATTTCTGATGAGAGATGGCAACAGATTTTTGCCAATTTAAAAAACCAAGTGGAAAAGGCAGAACAACTATTAGACCCCTTTCCAAAC
>NZ_MXAN01000084.1 GCF_002027545.1 Moraxella lacunata | reverse complement strand
TTTTATTTTATGTGGTTGTGCGGTAGTTTTTAAGTTCGGTTGGTATATATGATACTAAAAGAAGCGTCAAAACGCTACCATTTTGATGATCCAACAGTGGATATTAAGCAGTTAAAAGCGGATAAGCCTGAGATTGTCCCATTTAGCTTAGATGAAGTTTGGCAGTTTCTTAATGGGGTAAGAGCTGATTATAAGAACTACTATTTGGTTCGTTTCTTTACAGGTATGCGGACAAGTGAGATTGATGGCTTAACATGGGACTGCGTAGACTTTGACAGACGAGAAATACACATTCGTCAAGCACTTGTCAATGGCGTATTAGGTAAGCCCAAAACAGCAGAGTCTAATAGGCAAATTGATATGTCGCCTTTTGTGTATGATGCCCTGCAAGCTCAGCATCTTATTTATCAGGCAAACAAAAAGCAAGGCAAGCTCATCAAGCAAAGCCATGGCTTTGATTATGTGTTTTGCTTACAAAATGGCGAACCACTAGATTATCGCAATGTCAATCGCAGAGTCTGGCACCCAACCCTAAGAAGACTTGGGCTAAAACCAAGAAATGCTTATCAAACACGCCACACCGCCGCCACACTGTGGCTGTCAGCAGGAGAGGCACCTGAATGGATTGCCAAGCAAATGGGACATGTCAATACCATGATGCTCTTTAAGGTGTATAGTCGTTATGTACCCAATGCCACAAGACAAGACGGCAGTGCGTTTCATGCGTTATTAATGCAAAGCAAGCAAGGGCAGGAGGGGTCATCATGCTAATTTATCCGTTACATCATGAATCAAGCTCTGCCGATACATGGGAGATGCTTTTGCAGGACATACAAGACAAAGAGCAAATCGCTCATCTTACCAATAAAGTTAGCAAAGCACTGATTATTGATTTACCTATCCAACAAGGCTTTGGCATGAGTTTGTTTTTAAGCACATCATCTAACTTAAATAATCATGAGGCTCTGCATGCATGGGTTAAGCAAACAATCACACATCTTGCAGACAGACAGCTTTATGATGAAGAGAGTCTTTATCTTTTGATAAAGTCGGCTTTGTTAAAGGAGCTTCCAAATGACGAGGTGTTTTAAAAACAGTAAAGCAAGCAATAAGCATTGAATGATAAGTATTGAATGATAAGTATTGAATGATAAGTATTGAATGATAAGTATTGAATGATAAGTATTGAATGATAAGTATTGAATGATAAGTATTGAATGATAAGTATTGAGCAATGAACAATCAGGAGATAAACATATGAGCGAACAGCCAACAATTGACAATCAAGAACAAACAAGCAAATCTCCCATCTATCTTGTCCTAACCGATAAAAAGAGATTCATAGACATCGGTAGGGTGTTTTGGATGGTGGATATGATTGAAGAATATCCATGCTGTGAATGCAGGTTAATCAGCCATAAAGAATATCAGTTATTTGCCAGCACGCAGAATAAAGATAGGCAGTTAAAGCTTTATCACAGTCTTTTTGGTGTTATTATTAGCTCAAATCAATCACTCTCAACCAAATCCTCCGCAATCGCCTCCGCCTGCTGAATCACAAATTCAATCGCTTCTGCCTGCAAATCTGGCGGATATTTATAGCTTCTTAAGGCAATACGAATCAGCGTCCGCATTTTGGCACGCACCGAATCTTTATATTGCCAATCAATCGTTACCGATTTACGCAGTTTGTCGGTGATGTCTTTGGCAAGTTTCATCAGCACCTCATCGCCCATCTCTCGTACCGCACTTTCGTTGCGGACTAGGGCATCATAAAACGCCATTTCGGCAGGATTTAAGCCCAACTCTTCGCCACGTTTTTGGCGTGCCTCAAACTCTTTGGCAAGGGCGATAAGCTCTTCGATGATTTCAAGTACCGATAAATTATGATTGTGGTATTGGTTCATCGCCTCTTTTAGGCGTTCTTCAAATTCCTTTTTGGTGGCAAGATTGACACCGCCTTTTTCTTTAAGTTCAGACGATAAAAACCGCTCCATCGCCAACAGCCATAAATCTTTGGTTGGGCTATTTTTAATGCTTTGTAAGAACTCATCAGACATCAGATTGATGTTGGGGCGGTCTTTTTTGAGTAAATCAAACAAATCTACCACGCCGTCTGAACTCACCGCTTTATTCATCAATAAGGCGAGTTGGAGTAGGCGGTCGTTGTCGCCTGTAGGCGTGCGTGTGGTGGTGCTGTTTTTGATGATGGTCGCTCGCACCGCATCATAAAACGCCAATTCCTGCTTATACGGTTCAACGTCTTTTAACGCCCCGCACAAAGAAAAGCCTTTTTTGGCAAATCGCACCGCCTGCAAAAAGGCGTTTTTGCGTGGGGTTTTGTCCTGTTTGTCCGTATCATCATGCGGATTGACACGGTCTAACGCCAAAATATGGTTGGCAGATGTCAAAATGGCGGTGAGCAGTTTTGGCGGTTCGGTGATTTTTAAAATCGCATTCACATCAACGGTTTTGCCGTCCACGGGCGTGGCAAATTGCCCACGAATGACCGTGATGTATTCCACCAGTTTATCCACCACCGCCCCAATGTCTCGCACTTGCTGGGTTTTACCGCTGGCGTTGGTGTACTGTTTTATTGCCTTTTCTAGCTCGTCAGTCAAGCCAACATAATCCACAATCAAACCACCATTTTCTGTGCTTTTGTTGCGAAAAACACGGTTCACTCGTGCAATCGCCTGCATCAGATTATGACCGCTCATCGGCTTGTCAATGTACATCGTGTTACAGCACGGAGCATCAAAGCCTGTCAGCCACATATCACGCACAATCACGATTTTGAGTGGGTCGTCTGGGTCTTTAAAGCGTTTTTCTAGGGTCTTTTTGTCTTGGTTGTGGCGTTGCCACTCGGCAGGATCGCTTGCTGTGCTGGTCATCACGATTTTTACCGCCCCTTTTTGCACATCGTCAGAATGCCAATCAGGACGCAAGGCAATGAGTTTGTCATACAATTTGACGCAAATGGCACGGCTCATCACCACGACCATCGCCTTACCGTCTTGTTGCTCGGTGCGTTTTTCATAGTGGCTCATGATGTCTTCTGCCATTTGTTGCAAGCGACTGTCCACGCCGTGCAATTTTTCACGCAAACGAAAGGTTGGGCTGTCTTCATCAAGCAATGCTTCGGCTTCTTGCACCGCATTGGCAAACTCGCTACTTTCGCCCAAGCTGATTTGGCGCGGCTCATAAATAATCGGCACGGTCGCACCGTCCGCCACTGCATCTTCAAAATCATAAATCGACACATATTTACCAAACACTTCCTGTGTGTCCTTATCATCTAGGGCAATGGGTGTGCCAGTAAAGCCGATAAAAGACGCATTGGGCAAGGCACTTCTTAAATGCTTGGCATAGCCTTCTTTATATTGTCCTTTGTGGTCAATTTTTTGTCTAAAACCGTATTGGGAGCGGTGGGCTTCATCGGTGATGACGATGATATTTTCTCGCTCGTTTAAGATAGGGTGGGCAAGCTCACCGTCCAACAAACCAAATTTTTGAATGGTGGTAAAAATCACCCCACCTGCCGAACGGCTCGCCAATGCTTGACGGAGTTCGTCTCGTCCGTCTGCCTGAATGGGCGTTTGTTTGAGCAAATCTTTACCGCCACAAAAGGTCGCATGCAGCTGACCGTCCAAATCGTTGCGGTCGGTAACGATGACCAAGGTTGGATTTTTTAGCTCGGCACGGCTTAACACTTTGCCTGCATAAAACAGCATAGATAACGACTTGCCAGAGCCTTGCGTATGCCAAAACACGCCCACTTTACGGTCGCCATTTTTGGCGGTGGCGTGCAAAGTGCAATCTACAGCTTCATTCACGCCATAAAACTGATGATACGCTCCAATCTTTTTAATCACACGGTTTTTGCTGTCTTTTTCATACACCACAAAATTTTGCACATAATCAAGCAAATCCTTAGGGGTCATTATCCCTGTAATCAACCCTTCCAATTCATTTTCAAAGGCAATCTGTCGGCTTTGGTCTTTTTCATCAATCACACGCCAAGGGGTGAAACGCTCAAAATCAGCCGTCAACGAACCGATACGGGCGACAATGCCGTCTGAAATCACCAACGCCTGATTAAACACAAACAAATCGGAAATTTCATCTTTATAGGTTTGTAGCTGTGCGTACGCTTTGCCAATATCGGCATTTTCTTTGAGTGGATTTTTGAGCTCAAACACCACCAGTGGCAAGCCATTAACAAAGCCAATCAAATCCGGAATGCGTCTGCCTTTTTTACCGCCAATATCCAGCTGATTGACAATGCGAAAATCATTGTGGGCAGGCACCCCAAAATCCACCAAACGCACCACTTCAAACTTTTGCTCACCCTGTGCCTGATAACGATATGGCACGCCATTTCTTAGCCATTCATAGGCCCCGCGGTTACGCTCGGCAAGGTCGCCAGGGTCGGCACGGCACACCTGTGCCACCACATTTTCCACCTCATAAGCGGGCAAATTGGGGTTTAATTTTGCAATGGCGGCCGCCAACAAGGGCTTTAAAATCACCTCGCCTGTCCGTTCTCGCCATTCGTTTTGGCAGCCCAAAAGAATGGTTTTACCGTAGGTATAATCCCAACCCAAAGATTGCATTGTGGCAATGGCGGATTGTTCAATGGTGCTTTCGTTGATGCCTAGCATTGTGGATTCTCCGTTTTAATCGTCTTTTTCCAATAAATAGTTTAAATAGTTTTCTCGTTCATAATCTTTGTCTGGGTCTTTTTCAAAAGCACACTCTAAGCAAATATTATCTAAAAAGATTGTGTATTCCCCGCACTCAGGACATTCTTCACGAAAATCTCCACCATCTTTGATAGTATGATGAGTAAGACCTAACACATCATATTTATCTAAGCATTGACCATTTAAGCAATAGGTACAATGTAAAGATAAATTTTCATAATCACCAGATTGATATTTAATTAAATGCGATAGACAATAAGGGCACTCAATATTTTTAATAAAAATATCTTTTAAAATATCATCTGGAAACTCTATGTTGGTAAATGATTGATGGCATTCACTTAGTTTTTTATCATAAATATCTTTATTCTCAAGGATTAATTGATAAATTTCATTTCCTAAAAAATCCTTTAAACTCATCTCTAAATTATTTTTTAGATAGTCTTCGTAGAAGCCTTCAATTAAAAGGAAGCTTTTTACAATAAGCTCTAAAATATCGATATCTTGTGTGTGATAAAAATGCTCAATACTATTTCTTGCTTTATTGATAAAGTTTAATAAATTTCCATCTATTCTTATGTCTAGATTCTTTAGATTTTTTTTGATGTTATGTACATCAACAGTATTTGTTGGTGTTTTTTCACCAAAAGTACCATCATAAATTTCTTTTGTTACCTTTGAATTAATAGCAGTAATATAAATATATGGTTTATCTTTTGGACTTATCAGTATTAATTTATATTTATAAAGCAAAATTAATCCTGAAAAAATATTGCGTATCGCAGATATTTTTCTTTTGTTATCATTTTTGGTTAGCTTATAATCTTCCATACCAAGCTGTATTGAAATCTTGGCATTTTCTAAAAGATTTTCTTTTACGGTTTCAATATTCTCTTGACTACTCACAACTCCATCTCCCCACTTAATAATTTGGGTAAGAGCAGGTCTCGTATTTTTTCTAGTTGCTGATTTTCTTTTACATTGTTTTTAATTTTATTGTCAATATCAAATATAAATTTATTGAATAATGCAATTATTTCTTGATGTGGATTTAAGACTGGTATTGATTTCAAATCTTTTTGATTTATTGATCCAAAAACAGTGCCTTCACCATTAAATACATCTAAAACAGACTTCAAATTTTTCATCTGATAAAATCCAAATGAAAACTCTCCACTTTTATGACTTAATGCACACAATCCACGTCCAATACAGCAATTTTCCAAAGCTACATTTAAATCACCAACTGGTGCTCTAACGCTCATTAAAATGTCATTACTTTTTGCCATTCTTTTGGGGTTGGTTGTAAATAATCTTGGGGTTGGGAAACGCCAACCAAACTCCGCTCGCCCTTGATAAAATAGAGTGCCGTTGCCTTGCTCATTATAGGTTTCTCCGCTCGGGGATTGTCCCATAATAACATTGTAACTTTCGCCAATCGTACTTATTTCCCACCCCTTCGGTACTTCGCCAAATTGTTCATTTTCCACCAATTCACTTGGGAAGGCTTCGGCGATTTCCCAAAGCTCTTGGCATTCGGTTTGGCTTAGGTCTTCAATCGCTTTGCCTGAAATGACCGACATTGCCGATAAATTCGCTTCTCGCTCACTTTTGCCTTCGCTTAGGGCTTGGGCTTTGGCTCGTACAGGGTCAAAATCCACAAACCAGCTTTTGAAGATTGCCTGTGCTATGGCTTCTAGGGTTTGGTTGGTTTGGGTGTTGAGTTGGATTTTTTTGTCAAAATCCCCCAAAATCTCTGCAATTTCTTTTTGCTTATCTAAATTTGGGAAGTTAATTTCTATATGCTCAAAAGTATCTCTTGTAATTGTGTCAAATACAGAACCGTGAGTTTTTGATTTAAGAATACCAATATTATGTTTTAGAAAATAATACAGAAAATCATTGTCTATGATGTCTTTTATACCATTTAAACCATAGCAAGATTGATTAAATGCCATAGGTTTTGCGAGTTGAGCCAAACAACCAACCGTGCCACGAGCAGAAATAATTAACTGACCTTTTTGTAGTAGTTTTGTGCTACTATTTTTTAGTCCTAGTTCAGTTATTTTTTCCGATGAATTGGTTACAAATCTAAAATCGTTATTAAAATCTGCTACTGATAGCCAGTCAATATCACCATTCCAATAACGCTCTTCGCTTCTTTTGGGAGTTCCGCCACCAATAATTTCAATTACATCAGATAATTTTTGAACTTGCCATTCACTCATCTTAAAACCCCAACCCCTTTAAATTTGCCACAATCTTTTCTTCCAATGCTCGCCCTTGTTTAAATTGTTCATTTAAAAGTGCGGTCAATTCCTGCATTTTGTCGCTAAATGGCACGCCGTCATCTTCTTCGGTTACTGCTCCCACATATCGCCCTGCGGTCAGCACAAAGTCATTTTTGGCGATTTCGTCTAGTGTTGCCGAGTAACAAAACGCAGGGATATTTTCGTAGCCGTCCTGTTTTTGCCAGTTGTGGTAGGTGGTGGCGATTTTGGCGATGTCATCAGGAGTAAAATCACGGAGTACTCGGTCTTTCATATAGCCGATTTGGGTGGCATTGATAAACAGCACTTCGCCTTTACGAGCTTTGGCTTTATTGATAATCCAAATGCAGGCAGGGATTTGCGTGTTGGTAAATAGCTGATTGGGCAGGGCAATCATCGCTTCGACTAGGTCGGCTGTTATGATGTTTTTGCGGATTTCGCCTTCGCCTGAGGTTTGGCTACTCATTGAGCCGTTGGCAAGTAGGAGTGCCATTTTGCCTTTTGGCGAAAGGTGGTAAATCATATGTTGCAACCACGCAAAGTTGGCGTTGCCTTGCGGCGGTGTGCCGTATGTCCAGCGTGGGTCGCCTGCCAAACTTTCGCTCCACCATTCTTTCATATTAAAAGGGGGATTTGCCATCACAAAATCCATTTTTTTATCAATATGTAACGGATTGAGCAGAGTATCTTCAGGCTTGTCGCCAAAGTCAAAGGGAATGCCACGAATCGCCATATTCATCACCGCCAGTTTGCGGGTAGTGGGGTTGGATTCTTGCCCATAGACCGAAATGGCGTTGCGGTTACCTTGGTGGGCTTGGATAAAGCGGTCGGTTTGCACAAAAAATCCGCCACTGCCCATCGCAGGGTCATACACTCGCCCTGAATAGGGTTCGAGCATTTCCACAATCAGGGTAACAATGGATTTTGGCGTGAAATATTGACCACCTTTTTTGCCTTCAGCTAGGGCAAATTGTCCTAAGAAATATTCATAAACATGACCCAAAATGTCTTTGGCTTGCAGATGCACAGGTTCGCCATTGTACATTGGGCGGGTAAAGTCGGTGCGAGAGAAAAGGTCAATCAAGCCACGAAGCATTTCATCAGGCACGCCAAAGCCTGCAATGCGTTGGAGCACGCCTTTTAGTTTGGGGTTTTCTTGTTCGATGGCTTCAAAGGCATCATCAAGCAAAATGCTGACATTTTTGAATTTGCCACCCCAAGGCAATTCATCGCCTGCGTTTAGTTTGCTGTTGTCTTTGATGTTTTCCCAGCGTGCTTGTTGTGGTACATAAAAGATATTTTCGGCGGTGTAATAATCCCGTTCTTCTAGTTCGGCAGACAGGATTTGTTCAAATTCGCTTGGCTCAAACAGTGATGGGTCAAGATAAATATCACTCTCGGGGTTGGCGATATTGGCTTTTAATTTGCCTTGAAAATCGGTGAACGTATCGGAGATGTATTTTAAAAAGATAAAACCCAGAACGATGTGTTTATAATTGGCGGCGTCTAGGTTTTTACGCAGGGTATCGGCGGCTCTCCATAGGTTTTGATCGAGTTCGTTTAGGAAAGATTGGGTGTTGACATCGTTTAGATTATCTGCAATGCTGTTTGCTGTTGCCATTTTAACGTTCCTAGAACAAAAGATAAATGATAAATAGTATAGCATTTTTGGGTGAAAAAGAATACTTGTTATGATGTCAAGTCAGGCACAAAAATGCTGTATAAAATTTAACAATTTTAACCTATTTTTGCAAAAAATAGCTAAATCTTATTTTTAATTACAAATACCAAATTTCAACAATCCTTAATGGTTTTTAGGCTACCCTAAAATCATCATCAAGCATCGCCCAATGCTTGGTTAATATCTCTTTGTGTATTTGTGCCATTGGCAAGTCGTCCAACGCACCCTTCCAAATATCTCTGGCGATTTGCATTACTTCTATGAGCTGTGGCTTGATACTTCGCCAAGGCACGTCCGCTTTTTTTGCCCAATGCTCAAAATGAGCCATATTGACTTGATACCAATGCTTAGTACTATCAAGATTGAGCGAAAAGCTGGTTTCATTGGGTAGATACACTTTGGTACTAACCAAGTCATAGGCTGGCGACAGCATAGGATTTATGCCGTCCTTGTAAATAACGCTCCAATTTTTTAGATGAGCATCACCATTGGCAATCAAGATATTGACCAAGATTCGTCTGGCAAGCTGATTGACATCGGACAGGTCGTGTTCGCTAAATTGATACAGGATTTTGGCAAGACTGGCGTAGTTACCGCCGTTATATTTTTCATGGGGATATTTAACAAGAATTTGGGCAAAATCTTCGCTGTGTATGCGTCTAACGCTACCATCGGCTAGGGTTTGCCTATCAAATCGTTGTATGGCATAAGCCAGTGGCGGACTGGAAATATCTGTCATTTTATCATTAAACATGGCAGTATCTGCAATGCCAGTCAGTGATGAGACGGGTACAAGCCTGATTGGCGGGATTTCTACTTTTGCAAGCTCCGCCAGTCGCATCATGCTATATTCATTTTCGGGAATAAAAGGGTGTGATTGCGATGGTGTCTTAACAATCCAGTTGCCAAGCGTGGATTCTTGACCAACCAAGGGTAATGTAAACCGCTCGCCTGTGTGAGTCATCACTTGACGCATGGAGAATTTGGTCTGCACGCCCGCCAAAGAAAAGGGGTGAGATAGACCGCTGTCTTTAATGGGTATATCACCATGACTGTCTTGCTGTGGAGCTATATTGACATCATCTTTGGTCAATCCTAGATGATGAATGATAAAGTTAGGCACTTGTTGCATGTTGATTGGAATGGCAGTGATGGCCCCTGGTAGGTCTTGCCCCAAATGCTTTAATAGACTTCTTTCCAAACCCTGATTTTTATGGATTTTTAAAAACTTCAACCCCAATACTTATAAGGGTTTATTTTTAGTTTGGAAAGAGATTTAATAATAAAAATTCATTGTCAATATGCACTTTTAGACTTTGGGCAAGCAATTGCCTTAACGCACCTTCTGGCAATAGATTGGACAATACAGGGTGTAATCTTTGCCATCTCACCCAAGGCGTGCTAAGTAGTTTTTGATGATTTGCAAAGTTTTTGTGTGTGGTCAGACTAAACGTCGCTCTATTTTTGTCATGAATATAATCAGGGCTAAAATACAGGCGATTTTGCCCTTGCGATAGGCTCACAAGATAGCCCACTGTGTGCTCATGCAGTCTAATCTCTAAAAAATCCAAAGCATTCATGAGTCAAGTATTCCTTGCCAAGGGTCTTGGGTTGGGTCATCTTGTGGTATGTTTGACGCAGTTGATGTAGTTGGCGATGGGTTTTTTGGGGTGAGTGTTAGCTCGCAGTTCAACCCGTCAGCAATCAGTAGCAAGGTCTCCAAAGTGGGGTTGCCACTTTTTTCGATGTTTTGATATTGTTGTCTTGATAAGCCTGTTCTGTCAAACATGTCTTTTTGCTTTAACCCCAACGCAAGACGGCGAGATTTTATCTGTTTTCTAAAATTATCAAGTGTGTTCATGGGTGTTTTGGTGTTTTAAAAGCAACATATTAATTGCTTTTTTATAAAAAAGCAATTTTTAAATTTCTTTTAAATGCTATATAAACTAATTTTCAGTAAATTTTAGTTAGTGTCTACACTTACACCAAACCCATACACAAGCAACAAATGGCACACATATTTCATGATGGCAAAAATCCACCCTAAATAAGCAGTTTGTAACACACTATCTCACCACCCGATACACACTCGATGTCAAAAATTCAATCTCTTGTATGTCATGACTGACGTACAGCATGGGAATGCTCATCGCTTTGATTTCTTGGAAAAACGGCAGAATCTCTTGTTTGTGTTCGCTATCTAGGGCGGATAGTGGCTCGTCCATGAGTAGTAGATTGGGAGAGTATAGCAACGCTCGCCCGAGTGCCACTCGCTGTTTTTCCCCGCCTGAGAGTTTGGCGGGCAGACGCTTGGTTAGATGTCCGAGTTTTAATAGGCTGATGATGTCATCGGGATGAAAGCGACGAGCGGATTTATCACGGTGCCGATAGCCGAACAGCAGGTTGTCCATCACGCTTTTGTGGGGGAATAGTTGCCCATCTTGGAATACAAAACCGACCAGTCGGTCTTTGATGGGTAAGTTAATATTGGCTTGTTTATCAAACCATGTTGTGCCATTGACTCTGATGTGTCCTGATGTGGGTGTGATAATCCCTGCAAAGGCATGTAGAATACTGGTCTTGCCTGTACCACTCGCTCCGAACAGTCCCACGATGTTGTCATCAAAACAAAACTTTGGCGATAGGGTGATTTTGCCCAGTTTTAGGGTGATATCACAGTCAAAGGTGGGTTTGTCATGGCTATTCATTGCTACACCTTTTGTTTTTGCTGACGATGATACCACTGCGAGAAAAACAACGCCACAAATGCCACGCTGACCGAGAACGCCATCAGTCGCATGATGGCAACATCGCTGTCAGCTTGTTGCAGTAAGCTATACATGGCAAGGGGTAGGGTGCGTGTCTCGCCTGCGACGTTGCCCACGAACGTGATGGTCGCCCCAAACTCGCCCAAACTGCGACAAAAGCCCAAAATCGCCCCAACGACGATACCACTGGCTGACAAAGGTAGGGTCACTTTAAAAAACGTACCAATCCTACTTGCCCCCAGACTTTTGGCGACCCATTCTAGGCGTGTATCAACCATCTCAAAGGCAAGGCGTGATGACTGCACCATCAAAGGAAAGCCCATTACCGCACTGGCAAGCACCGCTCCTTTCCAGTTAAAGGCAAATTCTAGTCCCAAACTACTCAAATGCTTGCCAATCACGCCTTGATTACCAAATAGGACAAGCAATACATAACCAGGGACGACAGGTGGTAGGACAAGGGGAAGATACACCAAGGTCTCCACAAGCGACTTGCCCCAAAACTGTGAGCGTGCCAAAAAATAACCCATCATGATGGCAGGGATGAGATTGATGAGTAGGCAGGATAGGGCGATTTTAACCGATAAGCTGATGACTTCAAGCTCATCAGGGCTGAGTGACAATAGCATGGCAAATGATGATGGCAATGATGGCGGTATTATAAAGCAAAATGGGCAATCTGACCACTAATGTCCTTTAACGCCCATTTGTAAGCGGTGTTCGCAGGTATGATTTATTTTAACGGAGCAAATCCATGTTTTTTAAAAACCGCCTTGGCGTCATCAGATTGTAAAAATTGATAAAATCGCTTGGCGTCGCTGTTATTAGAACGGACAAGCCCCGCAGGATAAATGATGGGCGTGTGGCTGTTGGTGGGAAAAGTTGCCACGGTCTTTACCGATTGGGTGCTGATGGCATCAGTGGCATAGACGATACCAAGTGGACATTCGCCACGGGCGACGAAGTTTAGGGCGACTCGCACGTCTTCGGTCTCAACCAGTCTTGATCTAATGCTCTGCCACCAGGTCATGTGCGTAAGTGCTTCTTTGGCGTATTTGCCGACGGGGACACTGGCGGTGTTGCCTGTGCAGAGTTTGCCTGTAAAACTGCCAGCGATATTAAAATTTTGGCTCATCGTGACTGCGACAGGTTTTTTGGTGGGGCTAATCATCACCAAGCGATTGCCCAGCAAATGCGTGGTGTTGGCAGAGCTAATGAGATTTTTTCTATTAAGATAAGTCATCCATGCCACGTCCGCCGAGATAAACACATCTGCCTTACCGCCTTGTTCTATCTGCTTGGCGAGCGTGCCTGATGATGCATAAGAAGTCTTTACTTTGGTGCGGTATTTTGTCTCATACATCGCATTAAGCTCGCCCATGACATCGGTCAAGCTGGCTGCTGCATAGACGGTCACGTCAGCATGAGCAACGGGCAGGTTTAGCATGAGTGTAGATAATAGGGGTAGGGTCAAAGATTTCATAAAGAACACCAAAACAACCATTAAAAAATTGACATAAGTTAAGAAAAAGCAAGATGGCATGATTGTATAACAAAATCACGTCCTAGCCCATTGCCCAAAAGTGGTAAGTTCGCCAATATTTAGCCAATCTTCTTATCAATCTTTGCCAATAACGCTCGCAGTAGGGCGTATTCTTTTTGGTCAAGTTGCAGGCGAGAAGATAGGCGGGATAAGCGTTTGGGTAGGTCTTTTAGCTCATCATCTCGGGCGAGATTGAGCTTGATGAGTAGGCTTGTGATGGCGTCATCAAGCCCCATTTTTTGGGCGTGGGTGATGGCAGGCTCGTCCCATTCGGTGCGATGATGGATGTTAAGCTGGTATTTGAGATTGTGCTGATTATAATGGGTGTCGTCTTTGGTTTTGTCGCTGTTTTGCTCATCAAAATAGGCATAGAGCGTGCTTGTAATGACTTGCACGGCACTTGCCACGTTAAGCACAGGATAGGCAGAGTTGGCAGGGATTTGTACATGATAATCCGCCAGTGCTAGCTCGTCATTGGTCAGCCCCCTGTCTTCACGTCCAAAGACCAAGGCGACGGTTGCATGGGGGTTTTTAGCCAAAAAATCATGGCATAGCACCGCACACTCATTTGGTGTGATGACAGGCTTGGGTAGATGGCGAGTGCGTGCCGATGCCATGACAATCAAGGCGTGTGGCGATAATGCAGTCTCGATGGTGTCGGCGATGATGGCATTATCTAGGACGGACGCGCCACCAGCAGCATTGGCGTGACTGGTCTCATCAATGGGTAGGCGGGGGGCGACCACGGTCAAGTGGGACAGTCCCATGGTGTGCATGGCACGAGCTGCCGAGCCGATATTGGCAGGCAGGGTTGTATTAACCATGATGGTGTGAATGCGGTTTAGGGGGGTGTTTGGCATGTCAATTCAACTAAATCAGGGCTTATTTCACCACCAAATCCGACCCAAAGGTGTATCTTAGGCGGTTTAGGTTGTTGTCAGATGGATATAGGCGAAAACGGTCATTCGTCAACACTTTACAGATACTGCATTCATCGTACAGATACAGCGACACCGGCAGACAGCCGTCAGGGGTGTTGCCATTTGCGTCAATGATGGCTCCCCCATCTTCGGTCGTTGTTTCGGATTTGATGAATCTGTCAATCTCATCAGGGTTGGGCGGGACGTTCTCTTTTAGCAGGCTGGTCAGTACCGACAGTCGCTCGGTGTCGTGGCTGTGCAGTTTGACGTGCAAGCCGTCCAACGATTTTAGGCGAGACTCGATGATGTTCTTGCCCCCTTGTAGGCGAGCGAACACCCGTCCGTCATTTTCGCTAACGCTAATGCGAGCGATGAGAATCACGCCGTTTAGGTTGTTTAGCTGTTCCCAGTCTTTTTTGTCAATCTTTGCCAATGTTTGCATATTTAGACGTTTGGGATTGAAGTTTTTGTCTTCTTTGGCAAGATGGGCGTATTTTTGGCTTAGGACGGCATTTAGGCTGATGTTGCTTTCAAGCAGGGGCGAGATACGTTGGTATTTGTCCATATAACAGCTCAGCTCCAAGCGACAACTGCCGTCATCTAAGGTGATGGCGACACGGTTGCCAAAGTTTGCCACGTCTATCACCAGTCCTGCCACTAAGGCAAATTTACCATAGCCTGTCTCGGACACTTCGCTTAGGTTTTTGACGTTGGTATAGCGAGGCAATTCATCACGATAAGCATCCATGGGATGACCTGTCAGATACAGTCCTAACGTGTCTTTCTCGCCACGCAGGCGAGTTTGGTCGCCCCAGATGATGTCAGGCAAGGGCGGAGCGACGGACAGACCCTCATCTACTTCGGCAAATAAGTCAAACGTACCTGCTTCGCTGTTTAGTCGGTTTTGGTGAGCCACTTCCATGGCTTGGGGGAGTTGTTCCCAGAGTCCGCCACGGATTTGGTAGGATAAGTTTTTGCCATGAATGTCAAGCAGTTCGGGACGTAGCACGCCTGCTAGGTCATCAAAACAGCCAGCATTGATGAGAGCTTCCAAGGCACGTTTGCCGACTTTTTTGGTGTCCACACGGTTACAAAAATCGTATAAATCCTTAAAAGCCCCTTCGCTTCTTGCCTTGACGATACTGGCGACCGCGTCTTCGCCCACGCCTTTGACTGCTCCTAGTCCATAGATGATGGTTTTGGGGTCACGAGCGACGAAGTGAAATTGGCTGTGATTGACCGATGGCGGTAGCACTTCTAAGTCAAAGTTATCCTTGCAGTCGCTGATTAAAAAGACCACGGTATCGGTGTCGTCCATCTCCGATGTCAGTACCGCCGCCATGAACTCGGCAGGGTAGTAATGTTTTAGATAAGCGGTTTGGTAGGCAAGCACGCCATAGGCTGCCGAGTGCGATTTGTTAAACCCATAGCCTGCAAATTTCTCCACAAGTTCAAAAATCTTAATGGCAAGCTCACCATCCACGCCAAGTCCTATCGCCCCTTCTTCGAACACCGATCGCTGAGCTGCCATCTCTTCGGGCTTTTTCTTGCCCATGGCACGTCTTAGCATGTCCGCTCCGCCTAGGGTGTAGCCTGCTAAGGTCTGGGCGATTTGCATGACTTGTTCTTGATAGACGATGACCCCATAAGTCGGCTCCAAGGCAGGTTTTAGCCAGTCGTGTTGATATTGGGGGTCAGGGTAGGCGACTTCTTGTATGCCGTGTTTGCGGTCGATAAAATCCGACACCATCCCCGTCTCCAAAGGGCCGGGGCGGTACAAGGCACACATGGCGATGACGTCTTCGATGTTGGACGGTTTTAACTGTTTTAGGTATTTTTTCATGCCCGAGCTTTCAAGCTGGAATACTGCCGTGGTGTTGCCATTTTGCAGGACATGCTCATACACCGCCGTGTCATCTAGGGGCAATTCATCTAGGTCAATGGGGTCAAGCCCTTCTCTGGCAAGGCGTTCATCGATGTTGTTAATGGCGGATTTGATGACGGTCAGGTTTCTAAGCCCCAAAAAGTCAAACTTCACCAGTCCGACCGCTTCGACATCATCTTTATCATACTGACTGACAAAATGCCCTTCATCATCGGCATAAATGGCACTAAAATCACTGATACGATTCGGGGCGATGAGTACGCCCCCTGCGTGCTTGCCGACGTTACGGGTCATGCCTTCAAGTTTTTGTGCCATCTCCCAAATCTCAACCGCCTGTTCGTGGTCTTGGGTGTCGGCATTGGTGAGCAAATCTTTTAACAAAGGCTCTTCTTTGACCGCGTCATCAAGCGAGATACCGGGGGTTTTGGGGATGAGTTTGGAGATTTTATCGGCAAGACCATATGATTTGCCCTGCACCCGTGCCACGTCTCGCACCACCGCCCTTGCCGCCATTGTACCGAAGGTGATGATTTGTGAGACCGCCATTCGCCCATAAGTATCGGCAACATAAGCGATGACACGGTCTCGCCCTTCGATACAAAAGTCCACATCAAAGTCAGGCATGCTGACACGCTCAGGGTTTAAGAATCTCTCAAAAAGCAAATCATACCGCAAAGGGTCTAAGTCAGTGATGTTTAGGCTATATGCCACAAGCGAGCCTGCCCCCGAGCCACGACCCGGCCCGACAGGCACGCCATTTTCTTTTGCCCAGCGGATAAAGTCCATCACGATGAGAAAATAGCCGGGAAAGCCCATTTTTAAGATGATGTCCACTTCAAATTCAAGGCGTTCATCATAAGGTTCTCGCACGTCCGCCCAGCTCTCGTCTCGGCTCTCGGGCGGATGGAGTTTATCTAGTCGTCTGTTTAGCCCATCTTCGGATGTCTTGCGGAAAAACTCTTCTTCGGTCATGCCTTCGGGTATGGGAAAGGCGGGCAAAAAGTTTTTGCCAAGGGTGAGCGTGACGTTACAGCGAGACGCCAACAGGGCGGTGTTTTCGATGACTTGGGGGATGTCAGCAAACAACGCACTCATCTCGCTTTGGGTTTTAAAATACTGCAACTCACTATAAATGCGGGGGCGTGTGGTGTCCGCCAACACATAGCCACTGGCGATACACACACGAGCTTCGTGAGCGTCAAAGTCCGTGCTGGCGGTGTCTTCTTTGCCTTGACTGCGGACACTGGCGTTCATAAAACGCACGTCATTATGAGCGATGATAGGCACGCCAAATCTCGCCCCTGCCATGATGATGTCACGGTTTAGGTCGTCATCATGGACGTGGGTGCGTTTGACCGCCAAATACAGACGGTCGCCAAAGGCTTGTTGCCATGTGCCTATCGCATTCATCCCCCCACGCAAGGCGGACGTTATCTCCGAGCGGTGCGTGAGTATGGCGATAATCCCTGCGTTCTTGGCAGGGTCGAACAAATCCCGCTTTAACACAATGGGTGTGCTGACTGTTACTTTACCGTTCTCGCCCATGGGTCGGTTGGTGTAGCTGTCCGAGACTAGGCGTAGGATGTTTTGGTAGCCGTCGTTGTTCATGGCGTAGAGTATGACGCTAAAACTCTCATGTTCGGCAGTCGCACTAAAATCATCACCCGTGATGACCTCTGTGCCAAGCAAGGGCTTGATACTAGCACCAAGGCAGGCTTTGTAGAACTTGACTAGGGCAAAGGTGTTTTTAAAATCGGCAATGCCTAGGGCGGTCTGTCCGTCATCCACGGCACGTTTGACCAGCTCTTTGATTTTAACGATAGAATCAACAATGGCGTATTCGGTACGCACACCCAAATGCACAAATGACATAAATTCGCTCTGTTTTTAATTTTTAAAATGGGTTTGGGAAAATAATTGGTAAAATAAATAATTGGTAAAATAAAAGGTTATTGGCTGTTAAATGGTTTTTAAAAGTTAAATGGTTTACCCCATTCTCAACTTTATGTAAGTGGTTGATTTATCAAGGGCGAATTGCAATTCGCCCTACAACCCAAAAAATAATCATTGAAAAATCAATAATTTATAACTTTAAGTTGAGATTGAAGTATGGCTTTTAAAATTTCATGTTTAAAATAAGTCGTGTTTATGTATGGTATTTTGGTAAATTTGTTGGAAAAACATATTTAAAAAGATAACTGATTGATTTTAAAAAATTATCGTAGGTCAAATTGCATTTTCCCCCGAAAAATTTGTTTAATACACCATCACAACGCCACAGGTATGGGGTTAATCTCTTGGCTGTTTTGATAAAAGCCTACGCCCAGCGACACCACAAACAGCAATACAAACACCGCCAAGACACCCAACACGGCTTTTTTAAGATAAGGATAGCATTTGGAGCAGGCGTGTTTGATGTCGGATTTTTTCATGATATGAATCAATGGATTGGGATTTGTGTTGATACACCCAAAAACTTCAAAATTACCACAAACGCAATGGTGTTTGGATGTAGGGGCGTGCTGAGCACGCCTATAAAAATGACAACATTAAAGGATGTGTGGAGCCAATCCCCGTGGTAAATATCAGGTTTGTTGGGTGTAAATTGTCAATAATTGCTTAAATGGGGTTATTATAACATGGAAAATTTGCCAAAATCACGGTAAAATTAAGGAAATTTTTCGGGGTTATCCCAGTCATCATCTTATCATCAATACCGAGCTGATTTGTCCATGTTTCACATCATCCAGTCCAATAACACCGACCGTCTTGTGGGTCATTTGATTGATTTTTATCAAAAAAATAACGCAGAAGATGACCTTGCCCATCTGATTTTTACCCCGTTTACCGTCATCGTGCCGTCCATGGTGTTAGGCGACTGGCTGACCAAGACTGTGGCGAGCCGTGTGGGCATTAGCACGCTGTTTACCGCCCAGTTTTGGGGCAAATACCAGTGGGACATGATGAAAAAGGTGTTGGAGTTAGATGCACAGGCACATCCCCATGACGCTCTGTCCGTGCCAGAAGTGGCGGTTTTGTCCGCGTCCATCATGCGTTGGCGGATTTTTGGCTTTGTGATGAGCGAGTTTGAAAAAAATGCCCAACTGCTTGATGATACGGCTCATCCGCTTTATTTTTTGATAAAACCTTTGTATGATGACGACACGAATAGCCTGCCCGAGACTCGGCTGTGGCAGGCGTGCGATGAGTTATCACGCCTGTATGTGCGGTATTTGACCCATCGTCCCGAGTGGCTTCATGACTGGGCAAATGGCGTGTCGCTCACCGATACCGTCAAGCAGATGATGAGCGAGAAAGAGCGACTGGATAAAGCCTTTGGGGTGATACAACCGAGCAACGACAGTGATGATATAGCAGGCGATACAGCCAATAATGACAAGTCTGATGATAAAACCAATGACAGCGACATGCCTGAATGGCTCATAGAGCATTATTTGGATTTGGAGCGACTGCTTGGCTATCTGTGGCAACAGCTTTTTGGCGAGACGTATCGTTATCGCTTGGCACTAGAAGAGCGTTTTTGGCAGGTGCTGTCAGGCAAGCGAGACGGCACTGCTAACAACGCCAATCATACCAATAACGAAACTTTGTCCATGCGTGCCATACAAGCTCTGCCCAAAGCTCTGTATCTGTTTACCGTGCAACAAATCCCCAAAGTGGAGCTTGATTTTTTAAAACAGTTGTCTTTGTATCTAGATGTGGTGTTACTGCACTTTAACCCATCGATGATGTTTTGGGCGGACATCGTGGACAGACAATGGCTAAAAACTCAGCAAATCATCCGTCCGCACATGGTCTATCTCAAAGACTACGGGCATGGACTGCTGTCGCGACTGGGCAAAGAGTCCCGAGATACCTTTGCCATGCTTGCCGACCTATCAGGGGGCGACAGTCACGCCACATGGCAGGTGCGTTGGCAGGATGATTTTGATGAGTCCGTGCCTGACGGTGGCACACTGCCGAACCTGCTACAAGGCTTAAAGGCGGACATTCTCATGCTAAACCATGATAAGGACGTCCATGAGCAGGCAGGCGGGCAAGTCGTGGCGACTCTGCTCGATGATGAGCTATTTGCCCATGCTGATGACGTGGCAGATGATATGCTCATGCAAAAAGTCCGCCCCAAGATACCGCTTGGGCTAGACATCGGGGCGGACATGGGCAGTCTCTCCATTCACGCCTGCCACAGCCTAAAACGCCAATTGGAGCTGTCTCGGCTCATGATAGCCAAATATCTCAATGATAACCCCGAGCGAAGTCTTGCTGATGTGGTCGTGCTACTGCCTGACATCGTCAGTAGCGAAGACATCATTCGCTCGGTGTTCCCTGACGGACGGGGGGCGGACGGGCTGACCTTGCCTATCAAAATCACAGGCACGCCTGATAAGAACATTGATGAGCTGATAGGGGCTATCATGGGTTTTTATACCTTGCTTGGTGAACCGACCAGTCGGTTTTATGCTGATGAAGTCTATGAGTGGCTACTGACCCCTGCGTTATATGAGAGCTTTGGGCTGTCGTTTGATGAGATGAGACGGGGCGTGGAACTACTAAGGCAGGCAGGGTTTAGACGGGGTTTTGATGAAAGGCACTTATCGGCGACATTGCACGCTGATGACAGCGATTATCGTTATACGTTTAGCCATGCCTTAGACCGTTTGGTGTTGGGGCTATTGACCTCGACCAAAACCCCAAGCCGTGCCTTACATCCCTTTGTGTGGCGTGCAGGGGCGTTTGGTGAAGCAAGCCTACCGCTCATGGGCGTAAGTCTGGGCGACGAGCCTGTGATTCATGCCTTGACCGCCATCCATGCGGGGCTATCTACCAACCGCCAACAGCTCACTGCCGTGGACAGCGTGGAGCGACTTTTGAACCACATCGAGCATGACGTCATCAACCGCTACTTTGGGCATTGGCATGACAGCGTTGCCATGCGGGCGATTTTTAACACCAAAAACGCCATGATGAGTAGCCTGCGAGCGAATCGCTATTATCATCGCCATCTGACCGTGGGGCAGGAGCAGGTCGGCAGTGTGGCAAGTGCTGATGACATTCGCCTGTCGATGAAGTTCGTATTGGAGAGCCTGTCCGAGACAGTCAAGGCACAGGCGATTAGTGCCGAGCCATCAGAAGTCATTACCTTTGCCCGCTTTGGGGCGGTGCGGAGTATTCCTTTTGGTTTGACGGTCATGCTGGACATGAATTTGGCGTCCTTTCCACGCCAAGACAGGGCGGTGCGACTTGATTTGATGCGTGCAGGGGTGCGACGACTGGGCGACCGCTATAACGAAGATGATGATAATGGGGCGTTTTTGGATGCCTTGCTATGCACCAAAGATGCGTGTTTGATTTTTTATCAAGGACTAAGCAGTGACGGCAAAACCAAGCTGTTACCTGCGTCTGTCGTGGGAGAGCTGATAGAGTTTTTAAAAACCGAAGCTCAGTGGCGAGCTGACGGCATGAATGATTGGCAGACGGATGTAGAGACAGAGACAGACGACATGAATGATGACATTACCATGCTCATCAATCAGCTCATGCCTGCCCTAGTCGAAGATTATCTCATCACTTACCATAGCCCGACATTCTTTGACAAGGCGGTGTATTATCATGATGACCATCAGATAACCCCTGCCGATGACATGGCAGGACAGCTCAAAGCACACCTAACAGCGAGACTGACCGCTCTAAAACACCGCCAAAAACAAGCCCTGCCCCCACCACAGCTGTGGCAAGACATCCGCCACACCCTAGACAGCCCAGTCGCCACGCCACAGCCATCATCGCTTATCATGGATGATAAGGCAGTGCAGGAGTTAGCAGACTGGCTTGGGCAGTCTTTGGCTTGCCCAGATGATAAGGCACTTGCCCATCATATCAAGGCGATGTGCGAGCATTATGAGCTGACCTTGCCGACACACATGCAGGCAGGCGAGCTTATCGGTCGCTTTAAAAACCTAAGCAAAACCTACCTACATGACAAAGTCAAGATTGACAAAGAACGCACCCCCGATGAGCAAAACGAGCCGTTGAGCTTAGACTCATTGGCTAATTATCACATGAATGAGCTGTTCATTCGTGGGGCACAGTTTGGGCTGTTTGACACGCAGACGGGCGATGAGTCATTTCGGCAGGTGCTAGACACCATGAGTAGGGCAGGCGACCATCGCCATAATGACGCCATCTTTGCCATGCAGTCGCTGTATTATGGCGACCGACTGCCAGCAGGGCAGTTACGCTTATCCACGCCTGATGAGTATTTTACCCAGCTCAAAGACGACCTTGGCGAGTTTGGCAATACGCTAGATACACTCAGGCAGGATGAGCGTTATGCCAAGGCATTAGGTACTGGGGGCGGTGTGCTAAGCACCACTTCTGAACAAAGTGCCCCACTCATCTGTGATGACATCCACATTGACATCACTGCCAGTCTGCCGACCAATGACACATCTGACCTATCTAACACACCTGACACATCATGGCGAACCATCTTACCAAACACCGCCCGAGCTGAGCATTTGTTCCGTTTTTTTGTTCATCATCTGTTATGGCAGATGACGGGCGATGATGATAAATTTAGCCTGTGGCAATACCGTAAGGCAGGCGGGGACACTCATCTGTCGGGGCGGACATTTGCCATCGGGGGCATTGACACACGCACCGCCAAAGCCCATATTCTAAACCTAATCGTATTGGCACAGCTTGCCAAACGTGAGCTGATTGTCATGACGCACCGAGACGCTTTGGCGTACATCGCCCGTAGTCAGACAGATGATGTAAAAATCACGCCTAAGCTGTTTGAAAAATGGATAGGGTATGAATATAGTGATATTTATGAAACCGACAGTCGCCATGAGACATGGCAGTTGGCATTACAAGGGGCTGACCCCTACAAAGCCCTGACGACATATCTACCCTTAGCGTTGCCACTGTATCAGCTGATGTTTGGCTCGCTGATTGCTGTTGATAAGTTAAATGAAAAAAGGTAATAGTTTAAAAGGTATGCCAAACTCGGTTTTCCGTTCGCCCTGAGCCATGCCTGCGGGTAGGAAAACCGTCATGGGCAGGCATGGCTCACCATGAACGGTTTTCTTATTAGCATACTTTTTGAACCAAAATTAATGAAAAAAGTGATAAGGACAATAAATGACAACCCAATCCCACATCCCTGCCATTGCTTGCACGCTCAGTAATGGCTATTTGATAGAAGCGTCCGCAGGCACGGGCAAGACATGGACATTGACCGGCATTATTTTACGGCTATTGATAGAGAAAAAATACGCCCCCGAGCGTATTATTGCCACGACCTTCACACGAGCGTCCGCCAGCGAAATGCAAGAGCGGATACAGGCTCGTATCAGTAGTTTTTATCGCTATGTCTCTTGGCTAAACGGGCAAAAGGCAGCTCATGCCCACTGGTTTTATCACGCCCAAGATATGGACGGCGATACCGTCAGAGACATCAATGAGACATGGGGGCAGATAGTAGAGCAGGCAGGCGTGGCAGGCATTGCCGACCATGATGACCCGATTAATGAGCATTTGATAAAACAGCTCATCACAGACAGCGACCCCAACGCCTTGACGTTGGCGATTCGGCGGTGTTCACTCCTGCTTGCGACGTTGGATAAGCTGTTTGTGGGAACGCTTGACAGTCTTGCCCAAAAGTGGCTCAAAGAATTTGCCGACCAAATCGGCTATCAGATGAATACCGAGCTTAGCACGAGCAGCAATGAGCTAACCCATGCATTCATTCATGACGCCCTACGCCGTGAGCATGTGCGAGTGGCTCAGTTGCCACTGTATGCACTCATTGACAAGGCGGTGTTTAGTGATATAGGTTCGGCACATCAAGCGGTTACCGTGGCGTTGAATTTCTATGACGCTCCCATCGATACCATGGCAAGTGTGGATGACTATTTGGCGATGTTGGATAAACGGCTAATGTCTGTCTTTGAGGTTATATCGGTCTTTGAGCCGTTTTATGAGCTTGATTATATGCTGGCATTTGGGTTTAAAAATGTCGGTACAGCCATCAAAGAGTTTGGACGTTTAAAAAACATCATGGAAATGATAAAAATCCATCATTTAGATTTTGTGAATCATATCAGTGATGAAGATAAAAGTTTTTTGGATAAGTTAGAAGATATTAAAAAAGAAACAAATTTTAAAAAAGGCTTTGAAGATAACAAACAAGCCTTTCTTGCTTTGCCGCTGGATAAATTATTCATCATCCGTGAAACAGTAACTGCCATCAAGGAAATTGCTGATTATTATAAATCCTATTTATATCAAACCATCGCCAAGGACGTGCGGGTATTATTAAAAAGCACCTTAGAGCGTCAGCACAAAAGCACCTTTACTTTTCAAATGGTGCGACTCATCGAAGCCTTAGAGCATAGCCCTGAGCTGGCAAGGCACATTCGCCATCATTATCCTGTGGCACTCATTGATGAATCCCAAGACATTAATGGACTGCAAAAACGCTTAATAGAGCTTGTTTATTTGGATTATTTTAAAGAAAGGCGAGACAAAGGCAAATCTAGCACGGGATTTTTATTATTGGTTGGCGACCCCAAGCAGGCGATTTATCGTTTTCGGGGTGGGGATGTTGCCAATTATAACAGCATTAAACATTATGGACAGACCGATATATTACCGCCTTTATTAAACAGCGAGCTGACACTCACAACCAACCGCCGTTCTAATGGCGAGTTAATCGACAGTTTAAATCATTGGTTCGCTCATCAAGATATCGCCCATAATCCTGCTTATCTGGGCGACGGCATTTATTATCAGTCCATCACCGCCCATAAAGAGCAGAGTTTATTATCATGGCAATATTTAAATAAGTCAGCATTGCCTGATTATTTGGGGCATAAGCCATTAACATTATTGTATTTGCCTTATAAAAAAGATGATGACAATAAAAAGCTGGATAAATACCAATACATCGCCCATCATATCAATAGCTTATTGCAAGGCGGACATACCCTTGATGATAAAAAAATCAAACCTGATGACATTGCGGTATTGGCACGCACCAAAAAAGATTTGGCACAACTAAAAAAACAGTTGGATAAATTAGGCATTCCATCAATTTCTCCCAATGACATTAATGTTTTTACCACAGAGTCGGCAAAAGATTTATATGCCCTGCTTACTGCCATGATAAGCCAAGAGCGAGAGATTTTAGGGCGACTTTTTATTACCCAATTATTTGGTTATGAGTTAAGAGAGGTTACTGATTTATTAAATGATGAACAAGTCGCCCAGTCCGTTGTTTTTTATTTAAAAGAATGCCATCAGCGGTTTTTAAAATATGGCATTGCCAGTGCTTTGACTTATGCTTTATTACACCATCCGTTATCCGATGATAATCTGTGGCAAACATCTGCTAAGGCAGGCGAGCGATATTTGGCGGATTTGTGGCAACTGACCGAACTGATAGGGCGAGAATATACCCATCAGGATAATAATGAGATAAAACTCATGAATTGGCTTGCTGATAAAATGACAGGACAAGATGATAATGAAGATTATCAACGGATAATATTGCCAAGCGAGTCGGGCGTGAATCTCATGACCATTCACAAATCAAAAGGTTTGGAATTTCCCATTGTCTATGTCATGAATTTGGATGACCCTGCCACAAGTAAGAACCAGAAAGACATGTTTTATGCTTATAGTGATGAGCGATATAACCGCCGTATATCGCCCATCAAAGATAAAGTGGCTGATAACGAGATAATAAGCAATTATTATAAAACCAAACAAAACCAAGAATTGCTTGATGAGCGTTTGCGAGTGGGTTATGTGGCATTGACCCGAGCGTCAGAGCAGACTTTTGTGGTCGGGCAGGATTTATATAATGCTGGTCAAATAGATGAGCGACCATTGTTTTTATGGTTTGATTGTAAACAGAAAGATATCATATTGCCCGAGCGATTGACGCAACAACCGACAAAAAAAGTGGATGTCATTAATTTGGCAAAATCAAAACAGCTGATAACCGATAACCATCAAGGCGATGATGTGGTATTGACCCCGATACATTATCAGCCGTGGCAGGAGGTATTTGCCAAGGCGTATTTTTATGGGGCGTCCAAGACCAGTGCCACGGCATTGATGAGTGTGTTTAATAAACCATCGGTCATGGATGATGATAATGCCATTGATGATGAGATAACCATCATCCCACAAATGGCGACGCCCATGGATGATATTATCCCTTATCCTGAGAATGACATTCGCCCATTATTTGAAAAAGGCGTGAATGCAGGAACGTTTTTACATCATTTATTACAATTTATCGACCCCAATGATAAAAACAACATCAGCAGTCGCATTGATGATGAGATTCGCCAATTAAACTTTGCCCACGCTTATCACAGCACTCATGGCGATATATCGCATGAGCAAAATGATGAATTAGCTAATCAGGCTGTATTAAACCATCATCAAGCATTGATAGAATGGCTGTATGACATTAGCCATATACCATTTTTATCATCAAAGGTGAGTTTGAGTGCATTAGCCCCCAATCGCCTTGCCAAAGAAATGTCTTTTACCCTAAGATTGACCGAGTCTTTTAATATCAATGAGCTAAATGAGATATTTAAAACGCACAGCGACAAAGAGATAATACTCACCGAGCAAAACCCATCTGCTTATTATAAATATCTCAATGGCGAAATGGATTTGGTTTATGAACATCAAGGCAAGTTTTATGTTGTGGATTATAAATCCAACTTTATTGGCGAGAGTCTGTCGCATTATCGCCGTGAATCATTAGAATCCGCCATGAATAAAGCAGGCTATTGGCTCCAAGCGTGTGTATATCAAGTGGCATTGCACCGTTTATTAAAATTACGCATAAAAGACTATGTCGGGTGTGAAGAGCAGTATTTGGGAGCGGTGGAATTTGTCTTTTTGCGGGGTGTGGATAAACATGACCCGGCTTTGGGGCATATTGCTTGGCAAGTGCCATTACCACTTATTTATGCGTTAGACAAATTATTTGGCTAAATTATTTGACTAAGTGATTTGGTCAAGTTTTTATATTTGATTAAGTGATTTTAAGTTTTTAAATAATTTAATTGCATAATTTGGCTAAACAACCAATTAATATATTATTTATTTTAAAATAAACCGCTAAGATAAAAGGAAATCCATGAATACCCCCTATCAAAACAACATCGCCCAATATCTCACCAGACGCATGCAGGATAATGCTCAGTGGTATCATAAGACAGGGCGTATTGATGATTTTGTATTTAATACGGCTGATGAGACGATATTTTGTTTGATTCATTTTGTCATCAGTCAGTTATTGCATGACGGGCATACGGTGTTAATATTAAATAAGCATGATGATATTAATAATACCCAAAATACCGCCCATGATAAATTAAGCCCGTGGCAGTTGTCAGTATTACATCCTGTGATGTCATTGATTGGCGATAAAGTGGGCGATGATTTAGATTTTAATGCCATTTTTGGGCGTATTGATGAATTATCAAATGACAAAACGACGTTGGCTCATTATATTCATCACACCCAACATGACCTAAAAGAGCGGTATTATCAGCATAGCATTATCACCAAAAGCCACAGCCATCAGTCAGATGAGCAGGTGGTGACACAGCTTGGCGAGCTGATGATTTGTGCGTTGCGTTTTTATTATCTGACGAGTATCACGCTGGGGCGGGATTTTGATGAGTTTATCAAGCGATTGCATGCCAATCCTTTCTTTGTTCATGGCGATGATGAGCGACCAGATAGGGCGGTGGTGTTTTATCATGATGATGACACGCTGTATCTATGGCTTGGTCGCAGTTATCAGGCGGAGCGTGAGCTGTTATCCGCTATCCATGAGATTCGCCACAGTCCCATACATGCCCTAGATTTGCCCATCAACCTATCGCTAAATCCTGAGCAGCAGCAAGCCATCAGGCAGGTGGCGAGTGAGCCATTTAGTATCATCACGGGCGGGCCGGGGACGGGCAAGACTTTTACGGTCGCACAGATTGTACTGGCGTTGCACCACGCCGTATCAGATATGGGCGGGGAGCTGAGTCTGGCACTGGTCGCCCCTACGGGCAAGGCGTCACAGCGGATGGCGGAGTCACTTCAAAATGCACTTTCGGGCAGTCAGAGCCACATCGTCCTGCCTGAGCCGATGACCATTCATCGCCTACTTGGCATTGGCATGAGTGGCATGCCCCGCTACCATGCGTCAAACCCACTGCCTTATGAGTTGATTATCGTAGATGAAGCGTCCATGCTGGGCACGGAGCTGGCACGTCATCTACTCTGTGCCGTCAAGCGTGGGGCTAGGATTATCCTGCTTGGCGACGCTCATCAGCTCTCGGCGGTGGACGCAGGGGCGGTGTTGGCGGATTTGTGTCGCATACCGAGCTTGATGACGACACGCACGCATTTGGTCGTATCCAACCGTTTTTCTAAGGATTCGGGCATTGGGCGTTTGGCACAGCTTGTCAATCAACCAGAGAACATCGCCTTTGACAAGCTCATCGCACTCATTCATAAAGAGAGTCATCTGTCATGGACGGACATTGCCTTTTTAACAGCACAGCCGTCATTTTTGCGACAGCAATTTTATAAAAACATCGCTGATGAATATATGACATCTGACGGCTTTTTTGCTTTAACCAAAACATTAAAAAAACAGTTTGCCACATATAACGATGATGAAAAACAAAAACAGCTAAAAACATTAAATGAGCGGTTTAACCAATATCGTATTTTGACCGCATCACATATTGGCAGTTGTGGCGATGAGCTGATTAATGGCTTTATTGAATCGCTACACCGTGAATATTTAAAACTAGCCACGGTAAAATCGCCTTGGTATCATGGTCGCCCTGTGATGATATTAAAAAATCGCTATGATTTGGGGTTGTTTAATGGTGATATTGGCATTTGTTTGCAAAGTGGTAAACGGGGTCATGAATTGTCGGTGTATTTTGGTGATTCGGTAAAAGGCTTGCCGATTAATATGCTAGACGGTGATATTGCCACAACCGCCTATGCGATGACCGTGCATAAATCACAGGGGTCAGAATTTGAAAAAGTCGCTGTGGTCTTTAATGATGATAATGAGCGTTTGTTATCCAAGGAGCTGATTTATACCGCCATTACCCGTGCCAAAACCAAAGTGGCGATATACAGCACCGAGCAGGCATTATTAAAAGCGGTCAATACCCCGACAATCCGCCAAACAGGATTATTAGTGCATGATGACATAAAAAGTGGGGTGGATTAACAATAGGTTTTTAAAAATAAACTTCCTGCAAAACCAGTTTTCCGTTCGCCCTGAGCCATGCCTGCGGGTGGCGGAAAACCGTCATGGGTAGGCATGGCTCACCACGAACGGTTTTCTTTAATTCAGGGTTTTGCAGGAAGTCTAATATTAAATATAAAAATTTAAGTTAAATTCAAATTGTCAAATTTAAATGATTGATTTGAAAAAATAAAAACATTGGGATGAATATTTACCCCAATGTTTTTGGGGCGTGCCTACCATTGATAACATTTTTATAAAAGTAAGATGAAAATTTAACGTTTTAAATCAATTTTTGCATGAAAAATGGCTATCCGACCACTTAATTGTGTAAATTTTTAAGATTTTAACTTAATTTTAAAATTAAGTGGTCGGATTGTTTTTTACAATAGACCCCTTTCCA
>NZ_MXAN01000083.1 GCF_002027545.1 Moraxella lacunata | reverse complement strand
AGGGGCGAATTGCAATTTGCCCAAAAATAAATGTATTTACAGGACAAATGTGATTTGCCCCTAAAAATCTATCTGAAAGTATGGTTAATTAACAATACCAAATTTTAAAAGATGTTTTAATTTAACAATACCCAATATCAATAATACCGCCCAAACTTGACTAATACAGTCAAGTTTTTTGGCAAAATTTCTGTTATAATAATGGGTTTAACAAATTTAGCCAAAACGAGCCAACCAATGACAATCAAACAGCCAAGCCAAAAACAAGCCGAACTTCTATGCCCTGCTGGCACATTTAAGAACATGCAATATGCTTTTGCTTATGGGGCAGATGCGGTGTATGCAGGGCAAGCCCGTTATTCGCTACGGGTGCGTAATAATGATTTTGATGAAGAAAACCTTGCCAAGGGCATTGCCTACGCCCATTCGCTTGGCAAAAAGTTTTATGTGGTGGTTAATATCCAAGCCCACAACGCCAAATTAAAAACCTTTATTGAAGACATTCGCCCTGTCATTGAGATGAAACCTGACGCGCTTATCATGTCCGATGCTGGCATGATTATGATGATACGAGAGCATTTTCCGCACCAAGACATTCATCTGTCCGTGCAAGCCAATGCCGTAAACTGGGCAACGGTGAAGTTTTGGAAACAAATGGGCATTACAAGGGTGATTGTCAGCCGTGAGCTGTCCCTAAAAGAGATTAACGAGATTATCAAAGAAGTGCCTGACATGGAGATTGAAGTTTTTGTCCATGGGGCGCTGTGCATGGCGTATTCTGGGCGGTGCTTACTCTCTGGCTATATCAACAAACGAGATGCCAACCAAGGCACTTGCACCAATGCGTGTCGCTGGTCGTACAACACTTACAAGGCGGTGGAAAACGAAACGGGCGATATTGTCCCTGCCAGCCCAGAAGTGTTTGTCCCCAGTCAAGGCGAGATTAGCAATGTCAACCTAAATGGTGATGTCGTCATGGACGATGATTATGTAGAAAAGCCGTCCGATGAGGTTGTACTCATTGAAGAACAAGGTCGCAAGGGTGAGCTGATGGCGATGTATGAAGACGAACACGGCACTTATATCATGAACTCAAAAGACTTGCGTGCGGTGGAGCTGGTGCCTGATTTGGTCAATATGGGCGTGCATTCGTTGAAGATTGAGGGGCGTACCAAATCGCATTATTATGTCGCTCGCACCGCTCAGGTCTATCGCCGTGCCATTGATGACGCTTTGGCAGGCAAGCCTTTTGATACAGGACTCATCACCGCCCTTGATGGGCTTGCCAACCGTGGCTATACCGAAGGATTTTTACGCCGTCATGTGCATTCTGACTATCAAAATTATGAATACGGCTCATCAAAAACCGACCATCAACAATTTGTGGCAGAAGTGTTGGATATTTCAGATGACTTTTTGACCTTAGAGATTAAAAACAAACTCATGGTGGGCGATGACATTGAGATTATGACCCCAAAAGGCAATTTGACTTACACACTTACCAAAATGTGGGACAAAAAAGGCAATGATATAGATGGTGCGTTGGGGTCGGGGTGGATTGCCAGAATCAAAAACCCATTTAGCGACATCTGTGATGATGAGCTAAAATTCGCCCTTGTGATGAAAAGTGTGAGTGAGGCGATTTATACTTGATGTTTATAAAAAGGAGAAAATATGCCAACCGTTATTTCACAAAATGCCAATATCAATGCCGAGCGGTTATTTACCACTCTTATGCATAATAGCGTATTGATAAAAGATAAAAACAGCAATATTGAAAAAGTGGCATTGGATTATCAAACTTTTGTGCAATTACAAGAGTTTTTATCCCTTATGTCGCATAAAAAACAAGATAATGCTTTTGTGTCGCTTGCTGATACTTTTAAAAATCTTAAAAACGCCGATAAAATGGATTTTGATGTAGATTTTGATAGCATTCGCAAAAATCAGCCATTACCACAATTTGACGACCTTGACTATTTATTTGATTAAGGCAAACCATGTTTTTACTTGATACCAATGTCATTTCTGAAATGCGTAAAATTAAAACAGGGCGTGCCAATGCCAATGTAACACGGTGGGCGGAACATTTAAATATCCAAGAAACTTATTTAAATTCGGTTATCATTGGCGAGATTTATCGGGGAATTTTATTAAAACGCCATAATAAGGATTATGAACAAGCACAAATTCTACAAGAATGGCTTGATGATTTGTTGGTGGTGTATCAAGGTCGCATTCTTGATATTGATGTGCAAATTGCTAAGATTTTTGCCGAATTAAATACGCCCAATTTTAAATCCGCCAATGATGCTTATATTGCGTCCACAGCGATTGCGTATGATTTGACCCTTGCCACAAGAAACATCAAAGATTTTGACGGTATGCCTGTTAAGATTATCAATCCTTTTGAATTTACATAACCATGCAACAAAAAATCTCCCACTACCAAGCCCTATACCGTGAATGGCTCGCCCTACAAGCCGATAATGACAAACTTATGGCAAACCTGCACCGCCAAAACGCCATTACGGACGAACTGTCCGCCTTTTATTTTAATCATCATGGACAATCCGACTGGCAACGCTATTATGAAGCCTTAGAAAATGGGGCGGACGTGGATTTGACCACAGACGGCGAGTATAGCGTGATGAGCCAAGATACGCTTTGGGATATGTTTTGTGATGAGCGGGCATTTTATGAACGACTTTCTAAGTTTGCTCAAAATAGGCTTCACGACTTAAATAACAAATAACAATTTAAAAAACCAATGGCACTAAAAATCACCACCGACTGTATCAACTGCGACATCTGTGAACCAGAATGTCCTAATGATGCCATCAGCTATGACCAAAAAGGGCAAAAGACTTATGTCATCAACCCTGATTTATGCACCGAATGCATGGGCTTTTATGATGAGCCAACCTGTGATAAGGTCTGCCCGATTGACTGTATCATCAAGGACGATAAACGACCCGAAACCCCTGAGGATTTGATGGCAAAATATAAGCGGATTTGGGGGAGATGACCCCCATTTGTGTCGTTTAGCTCTCCACGCCTTTTTTCACGTCCTTAACCACTTTTTTGCCCCGACCATACCAATGCCAGCCCTTTTTGGCAAGTCTGACCGCCTTGGTAACGTTGCTCTCGGTAAAACTCGCTTCCCCCATTGGTACAACCACTGCATTACCATGTTCATCTACCACTTTTTTGGCGTCAGCATCAAAGCCATTGGCATCACTGTTATTATTGGTGGTCTGTGCTGTCATACGTACCACAGATTCTTTGGTTCGCAGTGGTGCGGTCTTAAACAGCTCTGAGAGTGTCATGTCCAGCTCATCCTTTGCTAATTTTTCAATACTTTCTAGGTGGCGATACAACTCCACATACCACGGGTCATAGTCCGCCATCGTAAAATCATTCATCTCACTTTTGATGGGCAAAGGATAAGGCATGATTTTATAAAACTGCCATAAACTTACGGTATTTAAATCCGTACGCAGGATATATTCATCATTTTCGGTGCGAGTGATGAGTTCATTGGTTACCAGCTCATCGATGTACAGATTCCATTTTGGTGTCTCTTTACGTCCCAGCACCCCCCGTAGCTCGGCTTCGCTTGCCGTCTCACCCACTTGATATTTTTTATAAATCAAATTAAGCATGTCAAGCAGACTCAGCAATGGATGACGTACCGCCACTTCCTTGCTGTCAAAGATGGTTAAGGTGTAGCTAATCTCCACCCCGAGCAATATCAAGTTCCACGACAGATATAGCCACATCAAAAACACAGGGATGGCAGCGAACGCCCCATAGATGGCTTCATAACTGGTAAAATTCGCCATGACCGTCCCAAAGACCGTCTTTAAGGTCTCAAAGAGTATCGCCACGACCGCACCTGCGATGGCGGCGTTTTTTAGGGGAACTTTAACCTTGGGGATGAACCAATACATGGCAATAAAGCCCCCTACTGTGAACAAAAATGAGATAATTTTTGCCCATATCCCCCAATCAATGCCATAACCTGCTATTTGCCGATTTAAAAATGACAGCCCTGAAATGGCACTGGACGCACCAAATGCCACCCCCAAAATGATGGGAGCGACGGTAATCATCATCCAATAGCGGACAACGCTTGCCACGCCTCCTGTACGTTCTGATACTCGCCAAATTTCGTTGAATGCCGTCTCAATGGTGATGAGCGTCAAGATGGTTGTCACAAAAACCCCCGCCACACCGACAATCCCCAGATTGCTGGACTTTTCAGCAAAGCTGTCTATGTGCTGAGAAATCGTCGCCCCTGATGATGGCATAAGATTGCTATAAATGGCTTGTTGCACCTGCCCACGCACATCTTCTAAGGCAGGCACACTTGAAAACACCACAAGCATCACGGTCAAAATAGGCACAAGCGATAACAGTGTGGTATAGGTCAAACTGGCAGCCTTTTGGGTGCAGTTGTCATCCAAAAAATGACGCACCAACAGACGAATGTACATAAACCAAGCATGATGGGCAAAAGGAAGTTTGTTAAGAAATTGAGTCATGAGCTTTGAGATGGTTTTTGGGTATTAATCAATGTAAAAATTGACACAGTTTAACAAATATTACCACAAAATTGCTTTGTGTTTATGTAATTTTTTAAAAAAACAAAAATGCTAATTTTTGCCAAATTTTGGGTATAATAGATTCATTTGTCCGTGTCAATACCATGAAAAAAGCCCACACCATCGCCCAGCCCAAGCCCATCATTCCCGTACAGTCCGCCCTTCGCCGAGCGTGGTTTGCGTGGCTGTTGTATTGTCTTGTCATTTATCCTGTACTTGCCAGCCTAGCGTTTGGCAATGTGGGCTATGCCAATCTGGGCATGAATGGGGGCGTGGTTACTGGCATGGTGTTTGGCGTGATATGGCAACTTGTCAAACTCATCCCCGCCCTACTGCTCACCCCCATCATCAAGCGGGCGGACGCCCCTTATGGGCTGATTGTGGCAAGTTTGGTCATGCTTATTTATTTGGGCTTTGTGGGCGTGTATTGGTTTATTCATGTCTTTGAGCATTCGCCAGTGTATATCAGCGTGGGGTTTGGCTTTGAGACATTATTACTACTCATCATCAATGTCTTATTGTTTATCCTATTAAAACGCCTACCACCCATGCACAAAAATAAAATAAGAAAATAAAAATAATCAGGCAAAATCATGATAACGTATAAAAAATACCTACCCCTACTCATCGGCTTATCGCTCATCCCAACCGCCTTTGCCCATGACACACCGCCCGAGAGTGTCACTCGCACATCGCTCATCTATGACAGACATGCCGAGCAGTTGGGCTATCATGGCACCAGCATGGGGCAGTTTGGCACATCACCACGCTCACAGCCCCTAGCTCCGAACATCGTCACTGGCACTCGCTTTAACGAGCAGTACATCAACCGCCAAATCGCCCTGTGGTCATTACGCCAAATCAACAGCTCCATGACACTCATTGACGACCCATGGGTAAACCAAGTCATCAATGATATGACCGCCCAAATGAACGCCCTAGTTCGCACCCAGTCGCTCATCGCCACGCCCATCATCAATGACAGCAGTATCAACGCCTTTGCCGTACCAGGGGGTGTCATCGGCATGAACACAGGCACGATACTATCGGCAGGCGAGCTTGATGAAGTGGCAAGCGTCATCGCTCACGAAATCGCTCACTTATCCCAACGCCACTACGAACACAGCCAAGACAACAGCAAAAAACTCATCGCCCTACAAATCGGCGGACTACTGGCAGCCCTAGCGGCAAGCTCGGTCAGTGGCGATGTGGCGGCAGCTGCCATGATAGGTTCACAGACCGCCACCGCAGAGACGGCAGCCAGTCACAGCCGTGAGCATGAGCGAGAAGCGGACAGAATGGGTCAGCAGATTTTGGTGCAGGCAGGCTATGACGCTGCCGCCATGCCCCGTTTTTTTGAACGCCTATACAAACAAGTCTCACTAACCACATCCAAAAACGCCTTTGTGCCGAGCTTTATCCAGTCGCACCCCTTTACCGCCGAGCGTCTGAGCGAGTCAATGAGCCGTGCCAAAGGCTATCCTGTGCCAAGCATGGTCGCCCGTGAACAGCAAGCCCGTCTCTTTGACAAGTTGACATGGCGACTTCGCTATCTGACCAAACAATCAGGTTTAGACGAGCTGACCATTCACGCCAAACGCAGTGACGGGGCAAGGCTTGCTCTTATCATGTATCTGGCGGACAACGCACGCACCGATGAAGCCCTACGCCTATTTACCAACGCTTCTTTTGACCCATCCGACCCGCTTGTCTGCCTGACCCACGCCCATGTACTCACCAAGATGAATAACCACGCCCAAGCCGTGTCGGTGCTATCATCTTGCCAAGCGATATATCCCGAACGCCGAGATTTACGCCTGCATTTGGCGGACGCTTATGTCAGCACAGGCGACACCGCCAAAGCATTGGCACTGCTAGCCCCCTTGACCGAGCGTACACCCCACGACAGGCAGGCGTGGCAAGGGATACAGCAAGCCTACGAAAAATCACGCATGGACAAAAACATCGCCACCATTCACGCCCTACACGCCCGCTCGCAAGTAGAGCTGTGGGGTGGCAAATATGGCGGAGCATTACAATCGAACGCCCAAGCCACCAAAGTCGCCAACGCCCACCACCCAAACCTACTACCCATGTTGGAGCAAAGCAAAGCGATGATAATACAAGCTAGGGATTATAAGCCGTGATTTATACTATGATTGTGTTTTTAAGAAAAAAATAAAACCCACCACCATGACTGCTATACCCCCAATCGCCATCTAATAGTGCGATGAGTTTTTTGGCGTAACGCTCATAAATGCCATCTTTTCGCTCGGTACTGGACGAGAACGAGAAATGCGTGATACTCTCCATGCTTTTGGTGTAGTGCGACTGATTGACATAATCCGCCACCGCACGCATGATACGGTCAATGGTATCAAAGGGCTTTTTATTATAACCCACATCATCGGTCGTTTCATCGTCCACATAAAACAAGGCGGATTTGCCGTAGGTCTTTTTTAAAATATCATAACAGGGAATTAAGGTAAAATAAAACCGCTTACCTGTATAATACACTTGATAATATCCGCAATCATTAATGCCAAATTTATCAATAATCATCTCTTGTGTCATAAACACCCATAAATAAGGACAAAAAAGCGACTGACCAAACAAAAAATTGTTTAGCTGATAATCTAAAAATTAAAATGTTTTAAAAGGAAAAATTGTCATGAACATGACAAAAGAAAGGAGAATTTAATTATAGCCAATTTTACCCAAAATAGCAAGGGAAAAATGACCCATGCCTGCCACAAAGTTTATTACAAAAATTTACAAAAAGCCATTGACAAATACGGTCTGATATTTTATTATTTTATGGTCAATGATGATTGACGCTCCTTTCTTTTTTATTCTGGTTTTATTCTAAAAACTTTTTAACACGCCCGTGTTTTTGCTCTTTACCACAACTTCTTTTTAATAACCAAACAACTATTTGCTGATTTAACTTTTTCCTTTTCAATAAGGCAAATGTTTATTTCTCACACCTTATCATTAACTTTATTCAAAACTTCACAATAACTCGCTTATTCTTTTTCTTATCATTGGAGTTATTCTATGAATAAATCACAGCAAACAATGCCCCATCAAGCCGATATTTTCCATTTTATCCAAAAGTTCAAAAAACAAGACGCGGTTATTATCACGGCACTGCGTGATGACGAACACAAAGAGACCGTGTTGGATAATAACAAAGACTTATATTCGGCACTGTTTGCCTTAAATTACCCCATTACCGAACTTGACAGTTCTTATATCAAGGATTACCAAAAAATCCTAAATTTGGGTAATGACTTTTTTACAGGGTCGTATTTGGTGGTTAATCGATTTGGCAAATCGGATTTTATTGACAATATGACAAAACTCGCCCAATATTATGGACAGCCACATATCTTTGTCATCAAAGACGGTAAACACCCCACAGCCTATCTGTTGGGTACACAAGACCCGCACATGGGTCAATTCATGAATTACCCTGATTGTCATGAGCATATTGGCAATCCTAAGTTTTTTAAGAAATATCGTCAGCGTGATTTTTATTTTACAGGGGCGATGAAAGACGGTCATCTTACCAATAGCCAAATGGTGGGCGTATATCAACCTACCAACTGGTTGGGGCGTATGGCGTGTTCGTCTATGGGTAAACGGGTATTGCGACAAGTGGGCATTGAATATTCCAATCCTTAACGTTATTTTAAATTACCAATACAATCTAAAAAGGCAATGTTATGACCGTCATGAATGAATTAAATCATCTACTAAGTTTTGATAAAAAACTTAGTAAAAAATTAGAAAAATTATTACAAAAACATTTGACCTATCAAGAATACATGAACATGAAAAATCACATTACTTATAAAATCCGTTATCTAAAACCCAAATATGATTATGATGATTTTGCCAAACAGCGTGATATGATAAGTTGTATTTTTTATTCTACCATTGGTCAAGAAAGCATGGATTGGATAGATGAATGGTCGGACATTCCTTATGAGATATTTACAGGGACAGAGCCGAATTCTTATGGATATGACCAAGTCAAATTATTTGTAGAGAATTATTATAATCTGATGAAAGAGCAGGGTTTATTAAAAATGGTTATTGAAGAATAAATAATAAATTGCATACTCAATTAATCTCAATTTACACCAATGCCAAATTTTAAAAATACCCTTGTAGGGGCGTGTTGAACACGCCCGTTGTTGCATTTTGAAATCAAAAGACTATAAATAAAAAAGCATTGCTAATTCTAACAATGCTTTTTTAATGGATAAATTAACGGATAAATTAACCTTATAAATACGCCTTAATCCTTCCTACAAGCCTATCCACTTGCTCTTTGGTGGTGTCAAAACTCATCATCAGCCGTATCTCGCCTGTTTCATCATTCCAATCATAAAAATGAAAGTCATCATGTAGCTTTGCAACCACGTCAGGCGGGAATATGGCAAATACGGCATTGCTTTGGACTTTTTGGGTGATGACAACACCGTCTAAGTCTTTGATTTGGCTATATAAATAGCTTGCCATGTCGTTGCTATGCTTGGCAAGGGATAGCCACAGTTCTTGTTCAAACCATGCCACAAATTGAGCTGAGATAAACCGCATTTTGGACGCCAGTTGCATGCTGGATTTGCGTAAATGTAAAATATCTTTGTCCAACTTAGGATTTAAAAACACCAAACATTCGCCCATCATCATGCCATTTTTGGTGCCACCAAGCGACAGTACATCGGCAAACTGGGCGATGTCCGCCAAACGACAGCCCAAATAAGCAGCCGCATTGGACAGTCTTGCCCCATCAATGTAGAGATACAGCCCAAATTCATCACACACTTGACGGATATTGGCAAGCTCATCAAGGCTATAACAGGTGCCAAGCTCGGTGGTTTGGCTGATATAAACTGCACGAGCTTGGGGATGGTGTTCAGATGGACGGATGAACTGGCGGATTTTTTGGGGGTCTAGCTTGCCATCATCACCATCAATCACCAACAGCTTAATCCCTGCAACATACTGCGGAGCGATACTTTCATCGTTGTTGATGTGGGCGTGATTGGTGCAGATGACCGCCCCAAATCTTGGCAATATCGCCGACAACCCCAAAACATTCGCCCCTGTGCCATTAAAGACAGGATAGCCAACCGCCTGCTCGCCAAAGGCTTGCTTGATGTGCTCTGCCAATGCTTGGCTATGGCTATCATAGCCGTATGCCTTGTCATGTCCATTGTTGGCATCAATCAGTGCATCCATGATGGCAGGGTGCACGCCTGAGTAGTTGTCGGATGCAAAGGCGAAGCTGTGTTTGGCATTCGTGCTCATGCGGTCAATGCCTTTTTGACAAGTCCAGAGATGACGGCAGGGTCGGCTTGCCCTGTGGTCTTGTCTTTGACGGCATTCATCACACGCCCCATGTCTTTCATGCCAGACGCACCAAGCTCGCCAATGGTCTCATTGATGATGGCGATGAGCTTGTCATCGGACAACTGCTCGGGCAAAAAGGCAGAAATCACGTCAATCTCAAACTGCTCTTTTTGTGCCAAATCATCACGCCCATTGGCGGTATAAATACCCAAAGACTCTTGGCGTTGTTTGATTTGCTTTTGTAAAATCGCCAATACGTCTTTGTCATCAAGCTCGGTTTGTCCGTCAATCTCTACTTGTTTGATGACGGCTTGGACGTTGCGTAGAACTTTAACCTGCTCCATGTTTTTGGCTTTCATGGCGGTTTTAATGGTGTCGGTTAGGGTAGCTTTTAAGGTCATGGGATTTTCCTATTTTTGGGATTTTAAAAATTCATTGATTTCTTTTAAAAGTTTAATAAATCTCTTTCCAANNGTTTTTAAAAATCCACAAAAATCGGGGTTTGGAAAGAAGTCTAATCTCTTCTTTTAAAGAAAAAATAATCTCATCTTTTTGGGCATTTAATTCTTTTTCATGGGAAATTTGTTGTTCTAATAAATCAATTTTTGATTTTAATTCAGCACTATTGATATTTTCATAATAATTGTTTTGTGCATAATGGCTAATATAACCATTTAAAACAGAAATATGGCAATCATTATCGCCCCACATCATCAATTCTTCTATTTTCATACCAAAAACATGAGCGATTTTTTCCAAACTGTCAATACTAGGCACACTCTCGCCACGTTCTATATTGGCATAGCCGTTTTTGGATAAAGTGGCACGCTCTGCCATGTCTTCTTGCGTTAGTTGGTGGAGTTCACGCAATTTGCGAATGGTGTGATGAAGAGCCATAAAGATACCTAGTAAAGTGGGTGGAAATACCTAGTGGGGTGGGTTGGAAAAACGAATGTAAATTTTTACAATAATTATACCAAAAAAGTGGCAAAATGCCAATTTTTCAACTCATATCAACATTTTTAGGCTATAATTATGGATAAATTTTTATTTATGATATTTAAGATTTTTCTTTTTGCGGTGCTATTTCCTGTACTTGGACCATTTGCGATACCGCTTCTACTTCTTCTTATCGCCCCCTAATTAAGGCTAATAAATGAGCGACGGTCAATTATTTTTTTGCTTCATTATTGCGATAATCGTTTGTGTCTGTATTGTTATCGCTTACAAAAACAAAAATAAGGTGAACTATCCAGAGTTCACAGAGATAGACTTGCCTTCAAAAATACATCCACAAAGAACCGTAGATGACCATCACGGGGTGGGTACGTTTATGCTAAATATGGTAACTTTTGGCGGTCATGGCGAGCTAAAAAAGGCTATTTACAATTACGAAACCAGTTATATTGAATACGCAAGGAGTTTTAATGGCTATATTGACGACATGAGACTGATGAATGAAAAAATCAACGAGCTTGGTAGAATATCATTTGATATTTTTCATCAACTGGAAAAGAGTAGAGATTTGATTGGTGAAAGAGATGTGGAGAATGAATTTGATAAAAATGTATCCATAATCAACCAAAGGTTGGGAAAGATTGACTTTCTCATCAATCAATCTTATGAAAATAGCTATACAGGCGTATCTTTATTGCAGGGAGTTGGTGTTGGCGGTTTAGCTGCTGTTGGCAGTTGGGTTTTTGTCTCATTATTAGGCACGGCTTCCACAGGGACGGCGATTGCTACATTATCGGGGGCAGCTGCCTATAATGCAACATTGGCTTGGTTTGGTGGCGGTGCAATAGCAGCAGGCGGTGGCGGTATGGCGGCTGGGGCAACTACTTTAGGATTGATTTTTGCCATACCAGCAATTGCGATTGCAACCTACAAGACACATTCCAAGGTTTCAGAAGTGGATAATATGAGATTTGAAGTAGAATGTGCCACCAATCAAATTGATGATAAGAGATATTTAATTTACCAGTCTTTACCAGAAGTAGAAAAACAAATTCATCTCATGCAAGCATATTATGAAAAACTAGAATTGGCAAATCAAACACTTGAAGAAATTATCTACCCAAATGGAATAAGAAGTAAAATTAAAAGAAAAATAGATAGTTTTTTAAACCAAGATTTTTATTCATCCTATGAGGTTGATCAAATTGAGAAACTCACTAAATTGGTTGAAGAGATATACGCAATGTTTAATCAGTCCAATATTCAATCCCAAAGTTTATTAGAGTACAGGGAAAATGGTTGATAAGCATTTACCAACCATTTTATCAGTCTACTTCTGCAATTCCAATAACCTATCATACACCACACTTTTTTTCATACCCAATACGTCCGCCACAATTGCACTGGCTTTTTTTGGTGGTAATTCTTTGGCAATGGCAAGTAGCCATTCATCATAATCCGCTTTTTGTTCTTTTTGGGTATTACCTGCCACAACCAGCACAATCTCGCCCCGTTGTTGGTTGGGGTCATTCTTTACAAATTCTAATAAATCAGCCAGCGGCAATTTTTTTATTGTCTCAAAAGTTTTACTAATCTCACGGCACAACGTGGCTTCTCGCTCACCGCCAAACACGTCCGCCATGTCGGATAGACAGTCTGTAATGCGGTGCGGTGCTTCATAAAAAATCAGCGTCTCAGTATGAGCTTGATGCGCCTTTAAAGTCTCTATCCGCCCATGTTGTTTGGCGGGCAAAAATCCCACAAAACTAAACTTATCAGACGGCAAACCCGCCACAGACAACGCCCCGATGACCGCACACGCCCCGACAATCGGCACAACGGTGATATGCTCATCATGGCACGCCTTAACCAGTCGATAGCCAGGGTCAGAGATAAGTGGTGTGCCAGCGTCCGAAATCAAGGCAACCGATTGACCGCTTTGCAATCGCTCAACAAGGCGTGCCGTCTGCGTGTCGGCATTGTGTTCATGATAGGCAGTGGTGGGCGTGGATATATTAAAAAAACTTAATAATTTGGAACTTGTGCGAGTGTCTTCGCAGGCTATCACGTCCACCGATTTTAGAGTGTCAATCGCCCGTGCTGTCATGTCATTTAGATTGCCAATGGGGGTGGCAACGATATATAAAATGCCGGTCATTTTTTTTGCCTTTCTAATTTAATTTAAATAATGGTTTTTAAATATGGACGAATTGCAATTTGCCCCTACACATAATTTGCGTTTTTAATTGTCATTATTTAAATTTGCATTATCCAATTTATCATTTGCCAAATTTGAATTTTCTAAATCCATATTATCCAAATCTAAATTTTCTAAATTTAAATTTTCACCCAAATGTAGCCAATTGCCCAATACGTCCGCCAATTCATCAAGCCCTTCTTTATTTAATGCCGAAAATAGCTGAATGGAAAATGGCAAATCTAAGGCTTGCAGTTGTTTTTTGGTTTGTAGCAGGGCGGTTTTTTGAGCCCCGCGTTTTAATTTATCCGCTTTGGTTAGTAATACATGAACGGGCAAATCACCGTCCTTTGCCCAATGGAGCATTTGCTCGTCAAAATACTTCAACGGGTGGCGAATGTCGGTGAGCAAAATTAAGCCCGTCAGACTTTCACGATGAACAAGGTAGTTTTCAAGCTCTTTTTGCCATTTGATTTTCATCGCTTCTGGCACTTGGGCATACCCATAACCCGGCAAATCCACGATACGGCTATGCTCTGAGCCGACATTAAAAAAGTTAATCATCTGCGTCCGCCCTGGGGTTTTGGACGAACGGGCGAGCTGTTTTTGGTGGGTGATGGTGTTGATGGCGGACGATTTGCCTGCGTTAGACCGCCCTGCAAACGCCACTTCAAAACCTGCATCCGGCGGGCAGAGTTTCAATGTGGGGGCAGAGAGCGAAAAGGCGGTTTGGCGAATGATTTTTTGGTAGTCGGTGGTGCTCATGATGTCAAATATAATTGCTAAAATGATAAAATAGTGTATCATGAAAGCCATAAAATAGCGATAAAAACCCAAAAGGCAAAAGGGTAAATAAGTCGCATTCGTCATGGTTACCAAATACCCCTTGCAACTTGGCAAAAAACTTGCATAATAAAAGCATCAAAGAAAACAGTTATTCTCACATTTATCCCAAATTATCCTTAAATGGGAGTTATTATGTCAAAATTATTACAAATAGCCATTGCCAGCCTTGCCCTAGTCGCCACAGGTGTAAGCCATGCCGATGTCGCCACCACTTACCAAAAAACCTGTGCCACCTGCCATGATAGCGGTGCCTTAAACGCCCCCAAAAAAGGCGACAAAGCCACATGGGACAAGCTAAAAACCCAAAAAGGCATGGACACCTTGGTCAAAAACACCAAAAAAGGCATGCCTCAAATGCCCGCCAAAGGTCTATGCCAGTCGTGTAGCGATGATGAGTTTCGGGCATTGATTGAGTATATGGCAAAATAAAAATAAGCAACTGGGGCATGTTCACCCAAAACGGCAACATCATCGTTGGGTACATGCCCTATTTTTATGGCTTTTGTCAAATCATGGGTTAATGATGATGGCTTGATTTGATAAATTTTTTGTTAAAATTTCATCTTTTTGCAAAAAAATGTTGCCAAAACCACAATTTTTGTAGGAAAATTTAGCGAAGTCTTGCTATAATAAGCAAGATTTACCAATTTGACTTTTAAAAGCCAAATAAAAATATACAAAACCCAAGACACGGGGATTGCCCCGAAGTTAGTAGGAAATTGTTATGAAAGCCATGAATTTGTCAGCCAAAGCCATGCTAGCCAAAACGTTGCTTGCCACAGGGTTTGGTTTTATCGCCCTAAATGCCCATGCCGTAGCTGTTCCTGAGTTTAATATTGAAGCAGGTAAAGCCATTGTTGAAGCCAACTGTGCCGCTTGCCACGGTGCGGACGGTGTTTCGGTTGCCCCTGCTCAGCCAAACTTAGGCGGTCAAAACATCAAATATCTATACAAGCAATTGGTGGATTTTAAAACAGGTGCCAGAAAAAATGGTATCATGCAGGCACAGTTGGTTGGATTTACCCAACAAGACCTAGCCAACGTGGCAGGTTACTATGCCAGTCAAGCTCCGTGGCTACCCGGCTATGGCAACAAAGCCACGAACGCCGCCGCCCAAAAGCTCTACCTAGGTGGTGACAAGAGCCGTGGTATCATCCCTTGTGCAGGGTGCCATGACCCTAAGGGTGCAGGCAATGATTGGGCGGCGTTCCCACGCATCGGCGGTCAGCACGCAACTTATATCTCAACTCAGCTAAAACTGTTCCGTGCCGCCGGTCGTGAAGATGAAGGCTTACTTGCCGAGCAAGTGCGTACCAACGACTCTGCCAAAAAAGACGAAAAAGGCATGATGCAAATCGTGGCAGCCAAGCTGTCTGATAAAGACATCAAAATGTTGTCTGAATTTATCAGTGCCGTTCACTGATTTGTCGGTTTTAGACCTGTATTTTACAAAACCCCTTGATTGGGGTTTTGTCGTTCATTAAATTTTTATCACACCCCAACCGTCCAGAGTTTACTATGTTATCTCGTTATACCGTGTTTTTTGTGGCGTCTGCCCTGCCACTGTTGTTCGCTCATCAGATTGCCCCGAGTATGGCTCATGAGTTGGACTTTTGGCTGTTGTGGGTGGTGGCGATGCTTGTGGTGGGCTTGCCGGTGTTATTTGCCGAATTTGCCTTATCTGCTCGCAGTGGCGATAATGTATGGCTTGGCATGCAAAAGCTCACTCGTGAAGCTGATGCCAAGATGACATGGCGAGCCTTTGCAGGGTTGTCGGTATTGGTGGCACTGCTTATTAGTGCAACGATGACCGCACGCATTGGGGCAGGACTTCATCAGCACCTACCCCAACTGAATCTTAGTGTGCCAAGCATTGGGCTTAGTGCAGGGGCGATGATTATTGCCTTGATTTTAAGTCTGTTAAAGACTCGTCCACTCATGATTGGCGTGGCATTGGTGATTGTCGGTGGGCTTATCTCGCTCTTTGATGGTGGTCTAGCTAGCGGTGTGAGCGTGCCGACCATGACCGCTGTGTCATTGTCCGAGTGGGCAAGAGCGGTGTCTTTGGCACTGCTCTCGGTGGGCGTGGGTACAGGGTTATATTGGTTTACTGGCGGTAGGCTTGCCGAGCAGACGATGAGCCAAACCCACAAAAAACCCCTAACAGGGCTGATATTACCGATTTGGCTTACCCAACTTATCTTTGGGGCGTTTGCCCTGCTGGTGGGTAGTGCTTTTGTTACACCCAACGCCTTTGTGGTGTCTAGTATCGGTATGCTCCTGATTTCGGCATTTTTGTTGTATTATGCCATTGGACAATTAAAAGTGCGGTTTGGGCTAATTAATGGCGTGGCAATGGGGGTATCACTGGCGATGATACTCTCTGCCCTGCCTGCGGGTGTGGGGCTAAACATACTACTACTGGTGAGCTTGGTGGCGGTGGTCGTGCTGTCGGCATTTTCGGGTTTTGCCATGAAAATCAGTCATTTACGCAAAACCTTTAATTTTAAAAGTGAAGGGCGTTATAACATCTGGCGAGTGCTGGTGCGTATTGGCGTACCGCTTGCCATTCTCCTAGCGGTCATCGGTTGGGTGATGTCATGGCTATCCTAAGGATAAGTTTGGCATATGCCGACAAGGACAATCAGTATTATCAAGAATTAGAAGTACCCACGCACACCACGATATATCAAGCCTTACAATCATCAGGGTGGCTAGATTTGCCCCATTTGGCAGAATTTGCCCTGTGGTGTCATGCCAACTGTAAGCATGAACCCAATCATAAAGCGTGGTATGTGGGTATTTATAGCCAAAAAAAACGCCTAGATACGGCTCTATCGGACGGCGATAGGATTGAGATTTATCGCCCTTTATCCTATGACCCGATATCCAGACGCAAAACCAAATCCAAAGTCCGCCTAAAAAAGCTCGGCTATCGTCCGTTATAGCATTGTTGAATGACGATATTTTAAAAACCACACCAAAAATCAGGCAAAACACCCTGCTTTGCCTGATTTTTATCTGATGGTACAATAATTAATTACTGATTTCTTCTTGGCAGTGATTCACGCCCTGCGATACGCACCACACGCCCATTTTCAAAAAAGATAGACAGGTACTGACTGGCGTTTTTGATGTCTTTTTTGTCGGCACGCTTGCCGTCTGTGCCTGCGGTGTAGTCATACAGATAGTCAAAGCGGTTCGGGTTTAGCGTGTCTCTCATGGCAGGGCTACCCAGCAGATAAGTCACTTGGTCAGCGGTCATGCCCACTTGCACCTGCGATGCCTGAGCGGACGTGATGGGCGTGCCTTGGGGCAAATCAATGGTATACACACGAAACACCGAACAGCCTGACAATGCCAATGTGCCAATCAGTGCCAACGCCATGAATTTAGGGACAAATGTTTGCGATAGGGTCATCATATACTCTCATCTTTATAAATAATCGCCATATTAAACGCAAGTGCAAAAATATGCAAGTTTTTTATGACACCCTACCCCCAAAAGCCGACTACCCAAAGTTTACAAAATATGCTATACTCACGATGATTTTACCGCCTGTTGATGTCATCATGTCCGACTTTTTACACGATTTTGCCACCATTGACCCGTCCACCCCTTGGTTTGCCCCTTATGTGTCCATTCATCAGGCATTTGCTGGCCACCCTGCCCTGCCCCTTTTTGAGTGGTTAAACGGCTATTTTGCCGACAATGATATTCGCCTAAAAAATCACCAAGGCTACCCCCTAGCCTTTACCCACCAAAACGACCTAGAACACGGCACAGCATACGAAACCCACATCGGGCAACACCACAAAATCCCAACCTGTGATAATCTACACGACTGGTTTGGGGCGTGCGTGTGGTCGGTTTTTCCCCATACCAAATCGCTATTGAACGCCAAACATCTCACCCACATGGACGACAACCACACCGCCAACGGACGTAACCGTGTGCGAGATACCATTACCGTATTTGATGAAAATGGGGCGATACTGGTGGTCGCCGATGATGAGATTGGCACCGCCATTGGGCAAGCCTTGGTGGGTTTTGATTGGCAAACGTGCTTGGTGGATAACCGCGAATATTGGGCGGATTATCATCATGACAACAACAAAAAAGTCAAAGTCTTTATATTCGGTCATGCGTTATTGGAGCAACTGATAAACCCCTTTAAATCCTTATGTAGCCATACCATCATTATCAAAGTTCATTCATCATTTTTTACAAAACCGCTCAATGAGCAATTAGCCATGTTGGATAATTACTTATCCGATTATTTAAATAACTTTTTAAAAGATGATATTACACCACGCCAATTAAACCCCTTGCCGATATTGGGCGTGCCGTATTTTTGGGATAATGCCGACCCTGATTTTTATGATGACCCTTTTGTATTTAGAGCAGGGCGGAGAAAATAGTTTTTAAAATACATTTAAAATAAAAACACTGGTAGTAGTCTAAAAAGTATGCTAAACTAGGTTTTCCGTTCGCCCTGAGCTTGCCTGCGGGTGGCGGAAAACCGTTATGGTTCGACAAGCTCACCACGAACGGTTTTCCTTGTAGCATACTTTTTGAACCAGAGCCAAAACACTTTATAAAAACCCAATCATTTATCACACTCATATAACCATGTTGGAAAAAACCATGTATAAAATTGCCTTGATTTTACATTTATTTGGAGCCAGCATTTGGGTGGGTGGGCATTTATACCTGCTTATCCGCTTAATGCCCAATTTTATCCGCCAAAATGACGTGGCAGGATTTTTAGCCTTTGAAAAAAGCTATAAACCCTTGGGCATGACCGCCCTTGCCGTGCAAGTGGTAACAGGCTTTTATATGCTAACAACCCTACTACCCCCATCACTTTGGGGGCAAAACATGGGCATGCTGACCGCCCTTGTGCATGGCAAATTAACATGGCTTATCTTGACGATACTTACCGCCTTGCACGCCCGCTTTCGGGTAGTTAAAAAGCTAGAAAATGGCACGCATTCTGCCAATACATTAAAAATCATGGGCATTCATGTGGGGCTGATTTGTCTGTGGAGCGTGGCATTTGTCATTAATGGGGCATTTTTCCGTTTTGGGTAATATTTTTATAAACAATTATCATTTTTAAAATCACGCCCCATCTTATCTCACATCTTTTTGACATAATCATGACAATCAACCATTTACCCTTAATATTTCTCAAAAATTTCTGTAAATTTACCAAAGTTTAGCGTATAATAGATAGGATTTTCATGCCTAATTTGGGCAAGAGAACGATTGTTAGGACGTGTTAAACGTGATGATATTGCCAGTCATGGACAGTGATTTGTTTTGATTTGTCAAGTCTTATTCATCTAAATTTTAATTAATACGCCCTAAACGTTCATCAAAACAGGTAGCCAGTCGCCACTGTAACTACAAAGCATTAACGTGTTGTTAAGGAGTTTAAGGTCAGCGTTAAAGCTCTCGTGTATACCAACAGGAGTCTGGTATGGTCATTTCACTCAGAGTGAGTATCCGCTTATGATTACCATAAAAAAGGGGTTAGACTTGCCTATCACAGGCGAGCCAACCAAAGAAATTAGCGAACACACACCTACTCATGTCGCCCTTATCGGTTATGATTACATCGGTATGCGTCCGACCATGCACGTCAAGGAAGGCGATACGGTCGCCAAAGGACAGGTGGTGTTTGAAGACAAAAAGCGTCTGGGGGTCAAATACACCGCCCCTGCATCGGGCAAGGTCATCGCCATCAACCGTGGCGAGCGACGTGTGTTTGAAAGCCTTGTTATTGAAGTCGCCCAAGGCGATGAGATTGGCTTTAAAGCCCACGCCAAAGATAACCTTGCCAAGCTATCTCGTGAAGAAGTGGTCACTCAGCTCAATGACGCTGGCGAATGGACAGCGTTTCGTACCCGTCCGTTTAGCCGCACCCCTGAACTTGACAGCATACCGTCAGCGATTTTTGTAACCGCCACCGACACCAACCCCCTAAGTGCCGACCCTGCCGATATTATCAATGCCAATATTGATGATTTTAACAGTGGTCTTGCCGTCATCTCTATCCTATCGCCAAAAACGCTTGTTTGTCATGGCAAAACCGCCCCAACCAAAGCCACCAATGTTGCAGGCAGTGTTGAATACCACGGTTTTGACGGCGTTCACCCTGCTGGCAACGCAGGCACGCACATTCACTTTTTGCACCCACTGGCTCGTGGCGTAACCGTGTGGACAATCGGTTATCAAGACGTGATTGCCATTGGTAAGCTCTTTACCACAGGTACAATTCACACCGAACGCACCATTAGCCTAGCTGGCACAGTTGTCAATAAGCCACGCCTTATCAAAACCACTCGTGGGGCGGATTTGAACGCCTTGACCAATGGTGAGCTAAACGGCAATGATAACCGTATCATCTCAGGGTCTGTACTGTCAGGTCGTAAGGCAAGCGGTGCGGTGGCGTATCTGGGTCGTTTTCACAATCAAGTCTCGGTACTTGCCGAAGGTCGTGAACGCCCTGCATTTCACTACCTAACACTTGGGGCGAACCGTTTTTCAACGCTACCGATTTATATTTCTCAATTTTTTAAAGGTAAAAAATACGCCTTTACCACAAGTACCAATGGTTCACCTCGTGCCATGGTGCCAATCGGTTCATTTGAAACCGTCATGCCCCAAGACTACCTACCCACTCAGCTACTTCGCTCGCTCATCGTTGGCGACATTGTAGAAGCAGTGGAGCTTGGTGCGTTGGAGCTTGACGAAGAAGACTTGGCACTTTGCACCTTTGTATCGCCTGGTAAATATGAGTTTGGCGATATTTTGCGTGATAACCTAACTCGTATTGAATCAGAAGGTTAAGGAAGGCAAACGATGAAATTTTTACACAATTTATTTGACCGTACCAAGCCGTCCTTTACCAAGGGTGGTAAATACGAAAAATACTATGCCGTCTGGGAAGCGTTTGACACCTTTTTGCGCCAGCCAAGCTCTCAAACTTACAGTGCGTCCCACGTCCGTGACGGTATCGATCTAAAACGCATGATGATTACCGTGTGGCTCTGTACTTTTCCTGTCATGTTTTGGGGGATGTACAATGTCGGCTTTCAAGCCCTGACCGCCATACAACATTTTGGCATTGACCCAACAGGCTGGCGTACTGTCATCACAGGCATGGTCGGCTATGACCCGAACAGCATTTTGGCGTGTATGGTTTATGGTGCCATGCAGTTTTTGCCCATTTACGCCATAACCTTTGCGGTTGGTTTTGCGTGGGAGCTGATTTTTGCGGTGGTGCGTGGGCATGAGATTAACGAAGGCTTCTTTGTTACGTCCGTCCTATTTGCCCTATCGTTACCGCCTGATATTCCGCTTTGGCAAGTTGCCCTTGGCATCAGCTTTGGTGTGGTCGTGGCAAAAGAAGTCTTTGGCGGTACTGGTAAGAACTTTCTTAACCCTGCTTTGGCAGGTCGTGCGTTCTTGTACTTTGCCTACCCTGCTTATATGTCGGGTGATGCGGTGTGGACGGCTGTTAAAGGTCTAAACAACGTGGACGGTTATAGCGGTGCTACCCCCTTAGGTCAAGCTGCCGCAGGTGTGCCGTCTAATGCTTTTGTGGACGCTTATGGCAATACCATTTCTTGGGGTCAAGCCTTTTTGGGCAATATGCAAGGCTCTATCGGCGAAGTCTCAACCCTTGCCATTCTTATCGGTGGTGCGGTACTCATGTACACCAAAATTGCATCTTGGCGTGTGGTTGCAGGTTCTGTTATCGGTCTTGTGCTAACCGCCTTTATCTTTAATATGGCCTTTATCTTTAATATGATAGGTAGCGACACCAACCCAATGATGAGCCTTGCCCCCCATTGGCATCTGGTCATCGGTGGCTTTATGTTTGGTGCCGTCTTTATGGCGACCGACCCAGTATCAGCCGCCCACACCAACACAGGTCGCTGGTGCTATGGCTTACTTATCGGCTTTATGACGGTTGCCATTCGTGTGGTAAACCCTGCTTTCCCAGAAGGTATCATGCTTGCCATTTTGTTTGCCAACCTATTTGCACCGCTATTTGACTACTTTGTCAAACAAGCCAACATCAAACGTCAAACAGCACGGAGACTAGCTCATGTCAGCCAAAAATAGTAACGTTACAACCCTTGTAACCGCTTTGGTGCTGTGCCTTGTCTGTTCGGTCATGGTGTCAGCCGTTGCGGTGGGTCTAAAACCCCAACAAACTGCCAACAGCACCCTAGATTTTAACAAAAACGTCCTTATCGCCGCAGGTAAATTTGACCCAAATACCGAGTCAAATGCGGTGGTGGCAGAACGCTTTAAAGAGTTTGAAGTTCATCTTGTCAATCTAGAAACCGGCAAATTTGCTACCGAAGAAGAAGCTGCCCAAGCAGGCATCACAGACGTGGCAAACTATGACATTGCCAAAGCGGCTCGCACCCCAAGCCTTAGCACACCACTTGAAAACGACATTGCCGCCATTGGCGGTAAGCCAAAATTCGGTAAAGCCTATGTCGCCAAAAACGCCAGTGGTGAGATTGAGACGCTTGTTCTACCCTTTCACGGAGCGGGTCTGTGGGGTCAAATCTATGGACTACTTACCCTTGATAAGGACTTTAATACCATTAAAGGCGTAAACTTCTATCAGCACAAAGAAACCCCCGGCTTGGGTTCTCGTATCACCGAAGAGCCGTGGCGTGCCCAATGGCATGACAAAAAAGCCCATGATGACAACGGCAACGTGCTTATGGGCGTTGCTAAGGCAGGTACTGCCAAACCTACCGAAGTCAATGGCATTAGCGGTGCTACCCTAACAGGTCGTGGCGTGCATAACATGGTTCAGTTTTGGCTGGGAAAAGACGGTTATCAGCCGTTTTTAGACAACCTAAAAGCTGGCACAGCTGGCGGTAAAGGAGCATAATCATGGCGGATACCAAAAAGATTTTAACCACGCCGATTTTTAATAACAACCCTATTGCCCTGCAAATCCTTGGTATTTGTTCGGCATTGGCGGTTACCACGAGCGTGCAAAACGCCCTTGTCATGTGTATTGCACTCACGCTCGTTACGGCATTTTCTAGCTTTTTTATCTCAATCATTCGTAACAATATCCCGTCATCCATTCGTATCATCGTACAAATGGTGATTATTGCGTCATTGGTGATTGTGGTTGAGCAAATCCTAAAAGCGGTCGCTTATGACACCGCCAAATCGTTAGGTGCGTTCATCGGTCTTATCATCACCAACTGTATCGTAATGGGTCGTGCCGAAGCCTACGCCATGAGCAACCCACCAATCCCAAGCTTTATTGACGGTATTGGTAACGGTCTTGGTTACTCAACCGTACTGATTTTTGTGGCAAGTATTCGTGAAATCATCGGTAATGGTAGCTGGTTTGGCATTCAACTTTTAGAAAAAGCCACAGACGGCGGTTGGTACATCCCGAACGGCTTGTTACTACTGCCCCCGTCATCGTTCTTTGTCATTGCTCTGTTCATCGCCATTGTGCGTTACTGGAAACCTGAGCAACAAGAACCTGCGGAGTTTGTCATCGCACCAAATTCTAAGGGAGAAGCACACTAATGGGACACTATATCAGTTTATTCATCACGTCCGTATTCATTGAAAACATGGCACTTGCCTTTTTCTTGGGTATGTGTACGTTCATCGCTGTCTCCAAAAAGGTCTCAACCGCCATTGGTCTGGGCGTTGCGGTTGTTGTGGTTATGGCGGTTACTGTGCCGCTAAACAACCTGCTTTACCAATTCCTACTAAAAGACGGGGCATTGGCGTGGGCAGGCATGCCAAATACTGACCTATCTTTCTTGGGACTACTTAGCTATATCGCTCTGATTGCGGCAACTGTCCAAATCTTGGAGATGTTTTTGGACAAATTCGTCCCTGCCCTATATAACGCCCTAGGCGTGTTCTTGCCACTTATCACAGTAAACTGTGCGATTATGGGTGGCGTACTATTTATGGTAGAGCGTGATTACAACTTTGGCGAATCTATCGTCTATGGCGTGGGTTCTGGCTTTGGTTGGGCGTTGGCGATTACAGCATTGGCAGGACTTCGTGAGAAGCTCAAATACTCAGACGTACCCGTCCCCCTTCGTGGTCTTGGCATTACCTTTATCACTGTCGGACTGATGTCGCTTGGCTTTATGTCATTCGGCGGTATGAGCTTATAAGGAGAAACCATGTTTGGTACAGCAATCAGTGGTGTCATCATGTTTACCGCCATCATCATGAGTTTGGTGGTGGTCATCTTGGTGGCACGCTCACGCCTTGTCAGCTCAGGCAAGGTAACAATCAATATCAACGACAATCCCGACAACAACGTAACCACCGCCTCAGGTGGCAAACTTTTGCAAACCCTTGCAGGCGAAGGCATTTTCCTATCATCAGCCTGTGGTGGCGGTGGTACTTGCGGTCAATGTCGTTGTAAGGTGTTGGACGGTGGCGGTTCTATCCTACCCACCGAAGAAGGTCATTTTACCCAAGGCGAGATTCGTGAGGGTATGCGTTTGGCGTGTCAAGTTGCCGTCAAGCAAGACATGAAAATCGAGATTGACCCTGAATTTTTTGATGTCAAAAAATGGGAATGTGAGGTTATCTCTAATGACAACGTGGCAACGTTCATCAAAGAGCTTACCCTTAAAATCCCTGAGGGCGAAGTCGTACCCTTCCGTGCAGGTGGCTATGTACAGCTAGAAGCCCCACCGCACGAAGTGCATTATAAGGACTTTGACATTGCCAAAGAATCCCACGAAGACTGGGACAACTTTAACCTATGGCGTTATACGTCCAAGGTTGATGAGCCTGTCATTCGTGCCTACTCTATGGCAAACTACCCCGAAGAAAAGGGCATCATCAAGTTTAACATTCGTATCGCAAGCCCACCACCACGGGGGCCTGACAACATCCCACCGGGCAAAATGTCGTCCTATGTGTTTAGTCTAAAACCAGGCGATAAGATTACCGTATCAGGCCCTTATGGCGAGTTCTTTGCCAAAGAGACCAAAGCCGAGATGGTATTCATCGGGGGTGGTGCGGGTATGGCACCCATGCGTTCGCACATCTTTGACCAGCTAAAACGCCTAAAATCTGACCGCAAAATCAGCTTTTGGTATGGTGCTCGCTCTAAGCGTGAGATGTTCTATGTCGAAGACTATGACGGTCTGGCTGCCGAGTTCCCAAATTTCACTTGGAACGTGGCACTGTCTGACCCACAGCCCGAAGACAACTGGGAAGGCTATACAGGCTTTATTCACAACGTCCTGTACGAAAACTACCTAAAAGACCACCCTGCCCCAGAAGATTGTGAATTCTACATGTGTGGCCCACCGGTGATGAACGCCGCCGTCATCAAAATGCTCAAAGACTTGGGCGTCGAAGATGAAAACATCTTGCTTGATGACTTTGGTGGTTAATCGCCAACCTTGACAAAATCCGCTCTGTATGGAGCGGATTTTTTGGTGCATGGCAAATCGCCAATCTCAACTTAAAATGGCAACTTTTTGATTATTTCATAATTATTTTTAGGTTGTGGGGAAAATTGCAATTCGCCCTTAACAAATCAATCACTCATATAAAGTTGGAAATGGGACTGAGCCATTATTTTTTATAGGTCATGGGTCAAATCGCAAATCGCCCTTTTTCTTTGTTCATATTTGTTTTATAATCCACTCATCAACTAGGAGCATGCCATGTCATTTAACCAAACCCACTTTTATGAACAATTAGAACAACTGGGCAAAGACCCAAACCCCGACACCTTCTTTTTTGAGCTACTGACCCTAACAGGCACATCCAAAAGCACCATCACCAACCTAAAAAATGGCACCAACCCCATCGCAGGCAGTGGGCTAAACGGCATGGCACGAAAAAGCCACTTATACTTTGAGCAGGTGGACAAAGCGACCAGCTTTGACGAGCTGTACACCCTACTTGACACCATCAAAGCCAATCCCGCCATCAAACGCCACAAAATCCGTATCATCTTTTTGACCGACTTTGACAAGATTTTGGCGTATGATACCAAACTAGATGACACGCTTAGCATCGAGCGGTTTGATGAGATAAACTCCGACTTCACGTTCTTTTTGCCCTTGGTTGGCATTGAAAAGAGCCAAACATACAGCGAACACCCTGCCGATGTCAAAGCATCTGAGAAAATGGGGCGACTGTTTGACCAGCTCAAAAAACACAACGATTTTAAACAGAACAAAGACGACATTCATGCCCTAAACTTATTTTTGACACGGCTGTTATTTTGCTTTTTTGCCGATGATACGGGCATTTTTGACAAAGACAGCTTTGCCCACACCTTACAAAACGTCACTCAGACAGACGGTAGCGACCTTGCGGTATTTTTTGAAAACCTATTTAGCGTGCTAAACCTGCCAGAAGACAGCCCCGAACGCACCGAATACCCATCCTATTTACACGGTTTTCCTTATGTCAATGGCGGGATTTTTAAGGATTTTTATGCCATTCCCATCTTTACCAGTCGCTCTCGGCGTGTCTTGATTGAGTGTGCTCGCTTGGATTGGAGTCAGATTAACCCTGACATCTTTGGCTCCATGTTCCAAGCGGTCATTGACCCTGCCCAGAGAAGTCAGCTAGGACAACACTACACGTCCGTGAGCAACATCAAAAAAGTGATAGAACCCCTGTTCATCGCACCCCTACGCCAAGAGCTGAACACACTACTGGCACTAAGCGATGACAACAAATCCAAAAACAACAAACAAGCACGCCTAGAGAATTTTCTCGCCCGCCTGCGTGGCATCAAAGTCTTTGACCCTGCCTGTGGTTCGGGCAACTTTTTGATTACCGCTTATAAAGCCCTACGCCATTTGGAGATGGACACCATCCATGCCTTGCAGTTACTCATCGGTGGCAAGCCTGAGTTTGATGACAAACACTTGGAGCTGGGGTTGGGGGTTGGGTATGACAGTCAGATACCCCTTGGTCATTTTTATGGCATTGATTATGATGATTTTCCAGTACAAATCGCCCATTTGTCGCTGTATCTGGCAGACCATCAGATGAATGCGATTTTTCGGTCAAAATTCGGGCATTGTCGTGACACCTTGCCATTACAACAAGGCGGGCATATCGTTCAGGGCAACAGCCTACGCACCGATTGGCAAAAAGCCTGCCCCAATAACGGCACCGATGAGATTTATATCGTGGGCAATCCCCCATTTAACGGGGTTAATAGCCGAAGTGATGAACAAAGCAAAGACATGGAGTTGGTATTTAAAGGGCTAAGAACCTTTAAATCGCTAGACTATGTGGCATGTTGGTTTTGGCTAGGGGCAAACTATATCAAAGGCACGCAGGCAAAAATGGCATTGGTCGCCACCAACTCTATCGCACAGGGCGAGCAGGTGGCTATGTTGTTCAAACCCTTGTTTGACATGGGTCTAACCATCGGTTTTGCTTATCCAAGTTTTGCATGGAAAAATAATGCCCGTGATAATGCCACCGTACATGTGGTCATCATTGGTCTAACCGACAAAAACAACCCACTTAACACCCCAAAATTCATTTATAGTCATGACAAAACCACCCAGCAAGAGTTAAAGCAACAAGTTGAAAACATCAGCCCTTATTTGGTTGATGGTGGCGACATCGCTGTTGAAAGCAGAAACACGCCCTTGCATGACGGCTCACTCATGGTCTATGGCAACAAACCTGTTGATGGTGGGCATTTATTATTGACACCTGATGAAGTTGAGACCTTGATTGCCAAAGAACCGCAAGCCCAAAAATGGATAAAAAAACTGCTGGGTGCTGATGAGTTTTTAAATGGGAAAACACGCCATTGTCTGTGGCTGGTCGGCATTAGTGATGATGAGCTAAATGCCATGCCAATGGTCAAAGAACGTGTGGAAAGCGTACGCCAAATGCGATTGGCAAGTAAAAAAGCCCAAACAAGACAATTGGCAGATACGCCACATTTATTTGGGGAAATCCGTCAGCCCACATCGGGTAAATACATTCTTGTGCCAAGCGTCTCATCAGAACGTCGCCCTTATATCCCCATTGATTTTTTAAATCATGACGTTATTTCTACCAACGCCAACCAAATCATTCCCAATGCCACCATGTTTGATTTTGGCATATTAACATCACAGGCACATAACGACTGGATGAGATTGGTGGCGGGCAGACTAGAAAGCCGTTATCGCTACTCAGGCACGATTGTCTATAACACCTTTGCATTTCCTGATGTCAGCGATGATGATAAGGCAACGATAGAACAGCTTGCCAAAGACATCCTAAGAGCCAGAGCCATGCACCAAGGCAAGACACTTGCCGAGCTGTACAATCCTGAGACCATGCCCGACAACCTAAAACAGGCACATCACAGGCTTGATGTTGCGGTGGATAAGCTGTATCGTGAACAGGGTTTTGTTGATACTGCCGAGCGACTGGCGTTTTTGTTGGCACGCTACGAAAAACTCATCCAACAAGAAGCCACCAAAAAGACAGACAAAGCCCATAAAAAATAAAACCATCTAAGGCGTGCTAGGATGTGCCTTTGCATGCCTTTGTATTTGCCATGATAATGGATGCACCATGACCGAAATCTCCCTACTTACCAAAACCTACGCCCAAACAGGCGACAGCCAAGCCGAAAACCACATGGGCATGCGACAAATGCAATCCCGTGCCTTTGCCAAACGCAACTGCCAATACCTGCTCATCAAATCGCCCCCAGCATCGGGCAAATCCCGTGCCATGATGTACATCGCTCTGGACAAACTAAGAAATCAAGGCATCAACAAAGTAGTCATCATCGTGCCTGAGATGAGCATCGGGCGGTCTTTTGCCAGTACTGATTTGACATCATCGGGATTTTTTGCCGATTGGCAGGTGGCACATCGCTATAATCTTTGTCTCAATACTTTGTCCAGCGACACCGCCAAGACTCAGATTTTTGCGGAGTTTATGGCAGATGACAACCCCGCACAGGTCTTGGTCTGCACCCATCACAGCTTTCGTTTTGGCTATGACAAGCTGGACAACCCTAAGCTGTTTGACAAGGTACTACTGGGCATTGATGAATTTCATCACGTCTCAGCATCGGACAACAGCCGATTGGGGGCTATCTTAGATGAGATCATGAGCGTATCGGATGCTCACGTTGTCGCCATGACAGGCTCGTATTTTCGGGGCGATGCCATTCCCATCTTGACTCCAGAAGACGAAGAGCGGTTTGAGAAAGTCACTTATAGCTACTATGAACAGCTAAATGGCTACACCCATCTAAAATCGCTGAGCTTGGATTATAAATTCTACGGTCAGTCGTTTTTTGATGCCCTAAGTGACTGCTTTGACACCACCAAAAAAACCATCGTACACATCCCCAACGTCAATTCCCAATCCGCCGAAACGGACAAATACAACACCGTGGGCAAAATCATGGACATCATCGGCGAACCCATCGCCCAAGACCTAGACACAGGGGTGTGGTTGGTTGCCACCGCTGACGGCAGAACCCTAAAACTGGCGGATTTGGTTACAGATGATGAGCACCGCCCAAAAACCCAACAGTATCTCGCCCAAATCAGCCATCGAGACGACATGGACATCATCATCGCACTGGGCATGGCAAAAGAAGGCTTTGACTGGGTGTACTGCGAGCACGTCCTAACCATCGGCTATCGTGGCTCCATGACCGAAGTGGTGCAAATCATCGGGCGAGCAACCCGAGACTGTGTGGGCAAAACCCATGCCAAATTTACCAACGTCATCGCCAAGCCTGATGCAAACCAAGATGATGTCGTCTCTGGGGTCAATGACATGCTAAAAGCCATCTCCTTGTCGCTACTCATGGAACAAGTGCTTGCCCCTAACGTCAATTTTCGCCGCAGAAGCACGCTGGCAGAGAACGAAAAACTCCCCACTGGCACCATCGTCATCGATGATGGCAAAGATGGTAGTCGCCTATCAAAACGTGCCGAGAAAATCCTACAACAAGACATGCCCGACCTAATCGCCACCATCGCCCAAGACACCCGTGTGTCTGCCCAATACCTGTCCAGCGACGAAGGCAGAAACGTGGTGGACTCAGAAATCATCAATGACACCATCATCCCACAGATTATCCGCACACGCTATCCTGATTTGGACGACAAAGAGACCGACCAAGTCATGCAGGGGCTACTCGCTCAGGTGTACATCAACAGCCATGGCGGTATGATTGATGGCGATGACATCAGCCCTGATGCCGTGATAGAGAACGAAGAGCTGTACATCTTTCAAGACGGCAGATACATCAACACCGAGCATCTAAGCCCAGAACAAAGGGCGGTCATCACCGAGCATGTCCGCCACAGAGATTTGCCTGATGATGCCAAAATTTTTGACCCCCACACCCAGACCACCACCAAAAAGAGCGTGCATGGCTTTGTCAAAATCGGCGAAAAATTCATCAACGTGGATAAAATCCCCGTGGATTTGATTCATGCGGTCAATCCCTTTGCCAAGGCGTATGAAGTGCTGTCAAAAAACATAGACAGCGACACCCTAAAAACCATCAATAACGTGGTCAAAGCCACCAAATCCAACATCAGCGAAGCCGAAGCGGTACAAAGCTGGACTTTGATAGAGCGGTTTTTTAAAACCCATGGGCGAGAACCCAACCCGAACTCAACCGACCCCAGAGAAGCACGCATGGGACTGGTGCTGGCATGGGTCAGAAACAAAAAAGCAGAGCGTTTACGCCAACAACAAAACACCAAGGATAACGCATGAACATCAACGCCCTATATGAGAGCCGAAAATATCACAATCTCGATGATTTGTTCGCCAATGAGACAAGCACCCTGCTAGATGACGTCCAAATCGCACCCCAAAAAACCATCCATACCGCAGATGACATACTCACCCACCGCTTTGGTGAGATTATGGCGTTTTATGAAAAACAGGGGCGACCACCCATGATGGACAGTGATGATTTTGACGAAGAGCTGTTGGCGATAGCGTTATCATCGATACAACACAACGCCGAGCAAAGAGAAGTTTTGCTGGCACATGACCGCTTTGGCTTATTATAAGAGAGCGTGAGAGCATATGACAGAACATCATGAACAGACCACCCCATCCGTGCAGTCTTTGGATGACATCTTTTCATCAGACAGGCTAGGCTTGTTAGATGACATTGGCAACGTGGACATACTCGGCGACAACACCCACAGCATTCGTGCCAAAAAAAGGATACTAAATACCCCTGATGATACCGCTGACAGATACCCTTGTCCTGATTTTGACAACTTTCGCCCGATATTTTTTAAGATTGAACAGCTCATCCAACAGGGCAAATACAAAATCCAAAACAGCCGTCCCACAGACTATGTCAAAAAAAATGCCGTGTTCGTGTTGCAAGGCATGCTCTGTTTCGTCGCTGACATCTATGAAGACAGCGGTCGCCAAAACAGTCTTTTTAAAGACCGCATTCGCCTAGTTTTTGCCAATGGCACCGAATCCAACATGCTGGCACGCTCGCTGGCAACCGCCCTATCCAAGCACAGACAGACCAGTCATCATGTGCTAATGACTGATGATGAGTGGCTCATGCAGTTCCCGCTGTCAGATGATGATTTGTTCAGAACCCACGATGATGCTCGCACGGGCGTGATTTATGTCGCTCGCCTGACTCAGCCTAGGGCGGAGTTCATGCGTTATTTGCATTTGCACAAAATCGGCTTTACCAAAGGCACAGGTGATGAGCGTATCAAAAACTGCTTGGATGATGAGACTTTTTTGTACAGCGACGTAGAAATCATCGCCGAATACGAGATGAGTAACGCCAATGCCCAAAAGATTGAGTTCATCTTACATTCTTTTTTTGCCGAGCAAAAGCTCAACATGAGACTGCTGGCAAAAGACGGTCGCTACTATAAGCCTAGCGAGTGGTTCAATGTGCCGATAGAGATGATTGACCGAGCCATTGATTTGATTGGGACGGGTCAGATAAACCAATATCGTTATAATGACTATCTGATGAGTATCGAGAAAAGATAGCAAAATAAAAAGCGGGGGGGTAGTAAAGCAACCCCCAAATCTTGCCACCTTGTATTTATCACCTTGTCATAAACACAAAAAAGGCTTAATCCTATTATACAGACTAAGCCTTTGATTTTTAAAGGAATATTTGGTGCGAACGGAGGGACTTGAACCCTCACGCCGTGAAGCACTACCCCCTCAAGATAGCGTGTCTACCAATTCCACCACGTTCGCAAGTGGTGTGCATTATAGCCGAAGCCATCATCATTTTCAAGTATTTTTTGCAAAAGATAGCGGTGTATCTCGCCCAAAATGCACCTCAACTGTCAGTTTTGGTACGTCCCCCAGCACGTCTTGGCACACGTTCATGACATGCTCGGCGGTGAGCCATTCTACCGCACTGCTCTCTTGGGCGGTGTCCTTGACCAGCAGAGCCGACCCCAGTATCGCCACACGTCTGAGTCCTTTGTACCGCATGAGTTCGTAAATGTATGGTTTTAGGGCGGTTAGGCAGCGTGTGAGCATTCGCACGCTGATGGGCTGTTCGGGGAATTTTTGGACGACAAGGCTACCGACATATTCTACCCCGCCCGTCCGCACACCAAGCCCCGTGGTCTGCTTAGAGATACGAAACGCCACCGCATCGCCAAGCGACAACTCGCCTCCGATTGCCTTTTTTTGATAATGCTCGTAGTTATCGGCATACAAACCTTTGCACCTTGCGATGACAGGGTGGGCGATGTTACCGTCCGTACTAACGGGCATGATAAGCATCTGAGCACGAGACTGCAAAAACGGCTCATGACTGGCAAAAATCACAACGCACCGCCCGATACAGGATAAGCCTGCTCGTTGTCGGGATTGTCATTATTATCTTTTTCATCAGCAGACAGTTCGGTATTGTCTTGCTCATCAGCTAGGCTGTCATGAATGATAAAGGAGTTGATGTTACATAGCTCGCACATAATTTTCACATATAGATGAAGAACGTTAAAATTACCGCAAATTTATGATGTGTGGTATCATCAAGGGCGTGGAAAGCACGCCCCTACAAAGCCTGTGGTAAATATTAAGTTTGTTAAGCATAAATATCAATAGACCCTACTTATTATAATGCCAAACACCAAAAATACCAATGCCCACCGCCAATAATGATATAATGCCCATTTATGATACCCAAAAAATAGGCACTCATGACCCACCAGTTATCCAAATCCGAGCAAACCCAAACACCCATCACCCTACATATCACCGCCCTAACCCATGACGGGCGTGGTATCGCAACCTATGATGACACGCATGGCGACAAATCGGGCAAAAAAGTCTTTGTTAGCCACGCCCTACCCACCGAGACGGTAACGGCAACCCTTACCAAATCCAAAAAAAGCTATGACGAAGCCGACTGCTTGGACGTGCTAACCTCAAGCCCCCACCGCACCGCTCCCATGTGTCCGCATTTTGGGGTATGTGGCGGTTGCACCTTACAGCATTTTGACGTGGACGAGCAGATTAAACACAAACAGTCCGTCCTACAAAACCACCTTGCCAAATCAGGCATTGCCCCTGCCACATGGCTACCGCCAATCGTGGGCGACAGAACGCATTATCGCACCAAAGCCCGTTTGGGCGTGCGTTACCTACCCAAGACAGACAGACTTATCGTGGGTTTTCGTGAGCGAGCGAGTAATTTTTTGACGGACATTGGCACTTGTCCGATTTTGGATAGGCGTGTGGGCGATAGATTAGATGACTTAAAACAGCTTTTAAAAACGCTAAAAATCAAAGACAGTATTACCCACTTAGAAATCGCTATGGGCGAGAATGCGAGCAAAGAAATGGGCGACTTGCCAAGCGTGGCTCTTATCGTCCGCCATACCAAGCCAATCAATAAAGCCGACACCGCCAAACTTATCCATTTTGGCAAGCCCGTTAATTGGCAAGTTTATTTACAGCCCAAAGGATATGACAGCATTTACCGCATTGATAGCACGGACAAGGCAATACTGCCCATGAGCCACGCCACGCCCCCGACAGGCGGACTGTTTTATCATTTGCCTGAGTTTGGCTTAACCTTACAAAGTAGCCCCACCGACTTTACACAGGTCAATTTATCGGTCAATCGGCAAATGGTTGAGCTTGCCTGCCGTCTTCTAGATTTAAAGCAAGGCGAGCGAGTGCTAGATTTGTTTTGTGGACTGGGTAACTTTTCGCTTGCTCTTGCCAAATGCGTGGGGGATACGGGCAAGGTCATTGGCGTGGAAGGTAGCACTGACATGGCCATGCGTGCTACGATGAATGCTAGGGACAACGGACTTGCCAACACCGAATTTTTTGCCCAAGACCTAACCCAAGATTTCTCAGATAAGCCGTGGGTCGGGCAGGTGGATGCTCTACTCATTGACCCGCCACGCACAGGAGCATGGGAAGTTATGGATTATCTGGGGCGATTTGATGCCCGCCGTATCGTCTATGTCTCATGCGACCCTGCCACGCTTGCCCGAGACAGCATTCGCCTTGCCGAGCAGGGCTATCGGGCGACTCATGCAGGGGTTATGGATATGTTTTGTCATACAGGACACGTTGAGAGCATTGTTCACTTTGAAAAGGTGGTCTAAACCCATCAAAACAACAAACCCATCATCTATCAGATGATGGGTTTTGGGTATGATACATGCTAATTATTTGCTTAGCTTTTGGCTAATCTCACGCAGTAGCAATACCTCTTCTGATGGCTCGGCAGGAGCTTCTGGTTCTGCTTCGGCTTGTCTACGCATTTTGTTCATGCCTTTAACAAGCAAGAATACGATGAATGCTAGGATGATAAAATAGACCTCTTTCCAA
>NZ_MXAN01000082.1 GCF_002027545.1 Moraxella lacunata | reverse complement strand
ATTTGGGGGTCGGTTCACTAAGTGCTTGTTTTTATTTACCCCAAAATTGCCAAAATTGCCATTTTAAAGAGCGTGTTTGGCAAAATCCCCATCACAAAAATAAATGCCGTGATAAGAATCAGCACCAACCCCCCTGCCTTGACACGCCAGTTGCTTGGCACATCAAAAGGCACGATGGTCATTGGGCGTTTGAACATGATAAGCAGCACTTTTAGGTAATAATAAAGTCCGATGGCACTGCCCAAAACCACCATAAAGGCAAGTCCAAATCGCCCACCTTGAATGGCAGCGAACAGTACCTGCATTTTGGTGATAAATCCTGCGGTAAGTGGCATGCCTGCCATGGACAGAATCATCACCGTCAAAACTGCTGTCAGCACAGGTCTTCGCCAAAACAACCCTTGATAAACCGCCATGCTGTCCGCTTCATCTTCTATCTCTTGGGTTGCTCTATTGCGGTCGGTTTCACCGTACGCTCCTGTCATCAGCACAATCACCCCAAATGCCCCAACAGAGGATAAGGCATAGATAAGCACATACATACTGATTACACTGTCAGCATCTGCCGTTGCCCCTGTGGCGATGAGAGGAATCAGCACATAACCCATATGTGCCACAGATGAGAACGCAAGCAGGCGTTTTAGGTTGGTTTGAGTCAGAGCAAGCAAGTTCCCTGCCATGATAGACACCCCAACAATGGCAACCAATATCGCATCAATAGCTGATATGGCAGGAGCTGCACTTGTCAGCAAAAAACGCACGGTAAGGGCAACCACCGCTACCTTACCCACGCTTGCCAAAAATGCCGTAACAGGGGCAGGAGAACCTTGATACACATCGCCTGCCCACGCATGAAATGGTGCAAGCGATAACTTAAAAGCAACTGCTGCCACCATCATGACCGCCCCAACCACAAACAAAGGCAGTATCCCAAAACCTGCCATCAAAGCCTCTCCAAGATGGGTAAAGCCAAGCTCACCTGTTGCTGCAAAAATCAGTGCCATACCCATGAGCAAAGTCGCCGAAGCAGTGGCCGATAAAATCAGGTATTTTAGCCCCGATTCTAAGGATTTTTGTTTTAGATAAGCAAAACTTAGCATGCCATACATGGGTACAGACAAAAGCTCTAATGAGACAAAAAAGGAGGCAAGATGATGAGATGAGGTCATCAAAACCGCCCCAAGCGTACTTGTCAAAAGAAGCAGATACAGCTCTTCTTTGTTGTTATTAAAACTTTGAAAATAGCGATACGATAACGTAACACACGCCAAAGCCGAAACGATGATGATAAGGCTATTAAACAAGGCAAAGCCGTCCACCAAAAACAGCCCCATGACATCGCCCCGATTGACATGAGTGGGCAATTTTTCAAAAAACTGCAACAGTAGCACCGCCAACGCCCCATTTAGTCCAAGGGCAGTCAAGCCAACAATCAGACTGTGTGAGCGTTTGATGGCGATAGTAAGCATGACCACAAGCACCGCCACGCCCAATATCATGGCAGGGAGCAACGGGAGCAAAGACGAAAACTCAATAGATACACTCATTAGTTGCCCCCTTGGTTAATTTCAATGACTTGCGGCACAATTTCTGGCGAGATGGGCTTTTGATTGCCTTTTAGCCCTGCAATGGCGGTATCCACGTCCGAATATCTATCGGGCATTTTGGTGCTGATATAGCTCATTGCTTGCTCGGATTTGTTTAGGACGGGTTGTGGATACAGCCCAAGCCAAACAAGCCCCACCGCCAACACACCAAGCAAAGACAGCTCTCGCCCACCCAAATCACGCAAAGGCTTGGCGGTGTCGTCTTTTGCCTTGTATAAGGCGTGCAGATGGGGCGTGGTGTTGTCGCCAAACAACGCCTTGTGAATCAAAATAAGTGCATAAAGCCCCGCCCACACAAAACTCACGGTCAATAGCACGCTGATGACAGGATACGCCTTGAACGACCCCATCAAAATCAAAATCTCGCCAATGAAGTTGCCCGTACCAGGGATACCCAAAAGGGCGGCACAAAAGAACATCATAAACGGAGCAAGATAGCGAAACTGACCCCACATACCACCCATGACCGTCATATCACGAGTGTGCAAGCGTTCGTACACTTGCCCTGCCATAATAAAGAGTGCCGCACTCGATAGGCCGTGAGCGAGCATTTGCACCATCAAGCCCTGCAACGACACCAACGTGCCAGCATAGATGGCAAGCACGACAAAGCCCATGTGCGACACAGACGTATAGGCAAGCAGGCGTTTGATGTCGGTCTGGGCAAACGCCAAAAACGCCCCATAAAACACCCCAATCATGCCAAGCGTGATGGCAATGGGAGCAAACTCGGCAGACGCATTTGGAAAAAGCGGAATCACAAAGCGAAGCAAACCAAATGCCGCCGTCTTAATCAAAATCCCTGCCAAGTCCACCGAACCTGCCGTTGGGGCTTGGGCGTGGGCATCAGGGAGCCAGCCGTGCAATGGGAAAACGGGTAATTTGACTGCAAAGCCCACAAAAAAGCACAGCATAATCAAGTATTCGTATTTGCCAAGATAGGTGCCAAGCAGGTCTTCATAATGAAAACTTAGCACGCCTTTTTGGGCAAAATTGATAAGCACAAGCATACTGATACCAATGAACATGATAAGCCCAGACGCTTGGGTATAAATAAAAAACTTGGTGGCGGCAGCCGATTTTGGCTTGATGATATTGCCATTAGTATCACGCACATCATGCCCCCATAGGGCAATCAAAAAGTAGATGGGCAGCAGCATCATTTCCCAAAAAAAGAAAAACAAAAACAAATCAATCGCCAAAAAGACACCGATGACACCGCCCAACGACCACAGTAGGTTTAGGTGAAAAAATCCCACACGGTGCTTAATCTCGCCCCACGAACAGCCCACCGCCATGATACCCAAAAATGCCGTCAAGACAATCATGAGTAAAGACAAGCCGTCCATCGCCAAGGCGAATTTGATACCAAAGGCAGGTATCCAAGGCACTTCAAAGGTTGCCGCCCAAGGCAGACTGCTGTCGGTGCTGGCATTTAACACCCCAAAGTCGCCTTTGGCATACAGCACGAGCGACAGCACAAAGGTCAATGTCATGCCAATAAGTGCCACCCATCTGGGCAGTCGTGCGTCCTTTTTTTCAAATAACCAACACAAAAATCCTGCAATCAACGGGATTGCAATTAGACTTGGCAAAAGCCATGTTTGCTCTATCATCTTATACCACCATCATCATTGCCAAGATTAGTACCACAGCAAGCCCCACGCCAAAGCTCACAGCGTGCGTGCCAAGTCGCCCTGTTTGGGTTTTTACCAACAGCTTGTTGCCAAGTTTGACCCCAAAGGGCAGGATATGCCACAGCTTGTCCACAGGGTCTTTTTTTAGGAATTTGCAAATTGCCAAAAACGGCTTAACAAATACAATATCATAAAGAGCATCAAAGCCCAGCCCGTGATAGCACCAATAAGTACACGCCCCACCAAAGGCAGAATTTGTCCATTTTGTCAAAATCTTACCCTTGTCAAGCACATACAAAAAGTACGCCATCGCCAAGCCAAGTGCGGTTACGCCCACCGCGATAATCTCAGCAGTATGCTTGCCGTCTGTTAGGGTGCTACCCACGCTCGCTGGCAGGACATTTGCCAAAGGCGGGTGAATTAACGCTCCAAGCCCTGTCGATAGCACAAGTAGCACCATCAAAGGCAAGGCGTAACTTATTCCTTTTAAAGCCTCACCATGCGTTTTTTCTTGTCCAAAGAACACAAGATAAATCAAACGGAAAGTATAAACAGCCGTCAAAAACGCCCCAAACACGCCTGCCCAAAACAGACTCATATGTCCTGTGGCATAAGTCTCCCACAAAATCGCTTCTTTTGAATAAAAGCCAACCGTGATAAAGGGCAAGGCAACCAACGCCCCACCACCAACGACAAACGACCAAAACACAAGGGGGATTTTTTTACGCAGACCGCCCATCTTAAAGATATTTTGCTCATGATGAGTGGAAATAATCACCGCCCCACTGGCTAGGAATAACAACGCTTTAAAAAATGCGTGCGTCATCAAGTGAAAAATCGCCACTTGCCACGCCCCCACGCCCAAAGCGATGAACATATAACCAAGCTGGCTCATGGTAGAGTAAGCAAGCACACGCTTGATGTCGGTCTGTGCCAACGCACAAAAGCTCGCCACCAGCATGGACAATGCACCAACACCGCCCACCCAATACAGGAGCATCTGGGGGGTCAGCACAAATAAAGGGTGCATGCGGGCAATCAAATATACCCCTGCGGTTACCATGGTGGCTGCATGAATAAGAGCGGAAACAGGTGTCGGGCCCGCCATGGCATCGGCAAGCCAAGTATGCAAAGGAATTTGAGCCGATTTGCCAAACGCCCCACCGATAAGCATCGCCACAATAAGCATGAGCATGGGGTCATTGACAGCGAACATGGTGTCTGCTTTGGCATTGATGGCGGTCATGTCAAGCGTGCCAAACACCACAAACAACAAAAACAGCCCAATCGCCAAAAACACATCGCCCACACGGGTTACGGTAAATGCCTTGATAGCCGCCCGTCCATTGGCTCGGTTGTGATAATAAAAACCGATAAGCAAATAAGAGCAGATACCCACACCTTCCCAGCCCAGATACATCAGCAATAGGTTGTCGGCAAGCACAAGCAGTAACATACTTGCCACAAACAGATTTAGATAACTAAAAAAACGGGCAAATCCTGTCTCGCCTTTCATGTACCAACTGGCAAACAGATGAATCAAAAAGCCCACGCCTGTAATCACGCCCATCATGGTAACAGACAATCCATCAAGATACAGCCCAAATTTGGGAGCAAAATCGCCCACCGACAGCCATGTCCAAAGTGGCACAGACACCGCCTGTTGTCCCTTTGCCAAAAAGCCAAAAATACTAACAAAGGCACATATCGCTGACAGTCCCATTGCCCCAACGCCAATCATCGTGGCAAGTTTTTCTGAAATTCTATCTCGCCCTGTGGCTAATATCAAAAAGCCAATCAAGGGGAAAATAAAGGTCAATGCTAACAAATTCATACCGCCCTACCCCTTTAATTCACTGGCATGATTGACATCAAGGCTTCTAAACCGATGATAAAACTGCAAGAGTATGGCAAGCCCTATCGCCGCTTCTGCTGCCGCTAGTGTTAAGACAAAAATAAACATAATCTGCCCGTCTGCCTTGCCCCACATATTACCCCCCACCACAAAGGCAAGGGCAGCGGAGTTCATCATAATCTCTAAGCTCATCAGCATAAACAGCACATTGCGTCTTGCCATGACCCCAACCAAGCCAATGACAAAGAGTATCGCCGCCAATATCAGCCCATGATGAGCAGGCACGCCCATATCGGACGCCACTTTGACGACTTCATGAGCAAAAGGGGTGGTTAGGGTATCTACATTATAATTTTGCATCGGCTCTCTCCTGTTGCTCTTTGTCTTGATTTACCCATGTATTAGAGACGATATCAGGGCATGTTTGGCTGTGGCTGATGTTTTCATCATCAAGTGCTTTTTTACCCAAATGATATGCCGCAACCAATGCACCCAAAAGCAAAAATGCCGCCACCTCCACAAGTAGCACATACCCTGTAAATAAGCGTATACCCACATCTTTGGCAGAAATGGTGGTGCTTTGTAATTGCATGGGCTTGTCCGTGCCGTATTGATTGCTAATAAAGCCAATCAGCACCGCCCCAACAATCATCATAAGACACACAGGCATCGCCCACGCATTGGCAGTCAGCCACGTCTTTTCTTCTGTCGTGTCCGTGCCTAAGTTTAACATCATAATGACAAACACAAACAGCACCAAAATCGCCCCAGCATAGACAATCATTTCAAGCACGCCTGCAAATGGGGCTCCAATGATAAAGAAAATCCCTGCCACCGCAAGTAGGCTTACTATCATAGACAAAATGGCATGGACGGGATTGGCGTGCGTAACCACCCTTAGGCTTGCCCAAATCGCCACCAGCGACAAGGTATAAAAGCCCACCGCATCGCCATTTGCCAAAAACGCCTTTAACACATCAATCATGGCAACAAACTCCGTACATTGACAGGCTCTGCTTCACGCTCGTGCGACCCTTTGGGTTTATCGTCTGTTGCCATGCCTGTTACTCTATAATAGTTATACTCTGGGTATTTGCCCACGCCACTAATGAGCAAATGCTCTTTTTCATAAACGAGATTTTGGCGGTTGTATTCGCCCAATTCAAAATCAGGGGTTAGCTGAATGGCGGTAGTCGGACAGGCTTCTTCGCACATACCACAAAACACGCAACGGCTAAAATTGATACGAAAAAATTCAGGATACCAACGACCGTCTTCACGCTCCGCCTTTTGTAGGCTAATACACCCCACAGGACACGCCACCGCACATAGGTTGCACGCCACACAGCGTTCATCGCCGTCAGGGTCTCGGGTCAGCACAATCCGCCCACGAAAACGGGGCGGTACAGGCACAGGCTGTTCCGGGTACAAAATCGTGTCTCGTGGACGCAAGGCATGAGAATTTACCATCCACATAGAGCGTACAATGGTAAATATGCCCACCGCCGTATTTTTTAAAGTTGCAAACATTTAATTCACCATCAAAATCACAAAAGCAGTCGCCAAAAGGTTTAGCAAGGTTACAGGCAAACACACTTTCCAACCAAAATTCATCACTTGGTCATAACGTGGACGCATGAGCGAGCCACGAGCCAGCACAAATAAGGTCATAAAAAACAAGGTCTTAATCAAAAACCAAAACACAGGCGGAACAAAGGGCAAGTCTAAGTTAAAGGGGGCAAGCCACCCACCAAAAAACAAGCACGTCATCAAGGCACTAATCACCACCACATTGACATACTCGCCAATAAAGAACATACCAAATTTCATGCCCGAGTATTCCACATGATACCCCTCGGCAAGCTCTTGCTCGGCTTCTGGTTGGTCAAAGGGGTGCCGGTGCGTAACGGCAACCCCTGCCACCACAAAGGTCAAAAAGCCCAAAAACTGCGGAATGACGTTCCACACCGTTGTTTGAGCTTCAACAATTTCACGCAAATTAAACGAGCCTGCCATGGCGACCACGCCCATGAGCGACAAGCCCAAAAACACTTCATAGCTAATCGTCTGAGCTGCCGAACGCAGTCCGCCTAAGAGCGAGAACTTATTGGCACTTGCCCAACCGCCAAACATGACGGCATACACAGCAAGCCCTGCCATGGCAAAAAAGAACAAAATGCCAATGTTCCAATCTGCTGCCCCAAGCGTGGGCGATAGCGGAATAATGGCAAAACTTGCCAAAGCGGTAAACATGGCAATGGCAGGGGCGAGCGTAAATAGACGTTTGTCGGCAAAATTGGGCGTCCAGTCTTCTTTAAAAAAGATTTTTAACATATCCGCCACCAGTTGTAGCGACCCTTGCCAGCCCACACGGTTTGGACCATAGCGGTCTTGCCACAGGGCAAGCATACGCCGTTCATAGACAATCATGAGTGCTGCCGTGATGACAAGCCCCAAAAAGATAATCAAGGTCTGGGCGGTCATGAAAATAAGCGACCACCACTCAAAGGACAAACCGCCAAGCCATGACGGCACATCAGGAATCACACGAATACTCATTTATGCCCCCACTTGCATTGCTAACGGTGCGTTATTAAACCCAGCTTTTGGCGTAAAGATATTTTCACGCTTGATATTAGCCAGATTTGCCACGCTTTTTTGATATTCAGGCACATAGACAGGCGTGTCGGTTTCTGCCTTTTTGACGGTTGTCGGCACACCGACCATAAACGGCACAAGCCCGTCAGGATAGCCGATACAGCCGTCCGCCACATAGTCCACCACGTCCACAGGCAGGGTAATCTCTATCCCATGCTGGGCAAGGGTTAGCTTATCGCCTGCCTTGATAATCCAACGCTTGGCATCATCATCGCTTATCGTCCATGTGGCAGGCTTGATTTGACTTGCCACCACAGGGCTACGGCTTGCCATGCGCGAGCTTGCAAATAGATTGTGTACAGGCACAACGACCGCACGACCGTCAAAAATGCTCGTGCTTATCATGCTGTCAAGCTCGGCTTTGTCAAATACCGTCTCCACTTTTGGCAACTCATCAAACAGACGAATGCCGACATCTCCGCCTTTTAGCCGTCCGCCCACTTTGTCTTGGAGTTTGTTCCACGCTTGGGGCGAGTTCCAGCCTGCACTCCACGCAAATGGGATAAGGCTTGGGGCGGTTTTGTCGCCCACATAGCCTTCCATGGAGAACGTCAAACCACTGTCTAAGTCCTTAGGTTGCATGGGTTCGTGGATAGAAATGGGCGAGCGTAACACCGTCCGCCCCGAATAACGGCGTGGCTCACGGGCGACTTTTAGCCCTGTAATGCGATAATCCGACTCGGGGGCAACGTCTTTGATTTGGGCAAGGTGTGGATAATCGGTGATAAGCTCATCAATGACATCATCAAGATGATACCACGTTGGCTCATCATTGCCATTTGTCAAACTGTTGCCAGATAAAGCATTATTCACAGCGTGTAACCAACGCCAGCTGTCTTTTAGCTCGCTGTTTGGCTCATAATATTTTTTGTCAAAACTGGCAAAAAACCGCCCTGCTCGCCCTTCGGCAGACACGAGCGTACCGTCGCTTTCTGCAAATGATGCACCAGATAGCACCATGTCGGCTTTGGCGTGCCAGTCATAAGACTGGTGGTCTAGCACGATGAGCGTTTTTTCGGTCAATTTGTCAAATTGGCTTGGGGCAAGGTTGGCTAAGTCATGTTCTAGCACCACCACCGCGTCAAATTCTTTTGCCAGCACTTCTTCTATCGCCTGTCCGCCAAGCAAGTTTACGCCCACGCTATTCGCCTCTGACATGGCAACGTACACGCCTGTTTTGTCGGCATATAGAGCATTTATTTTTAATAAACGAGATGACAGCTCTTTTTCAAACTCATTGGGGTCTCGCTCTGTGGTGTGTGTGCCGTCCGTTTTGGTATCTTTATCAGGGTCAATGAATTGACGAGCCACTTCATCACGGATTTTGGCGTTTTGCACTTCCACAAATTCACGTTCCACATGGGCGATTTTGGCACGTTTGGCGGTCAAGGTTTGGGCGATGTAGCCTGTCGCTTGTACGATTGCTTTTGATGACAAGCTGGTGCCTGTGATGACAAGCGGACGGTTCGCCATAATCAAATCATAAGCGATGTGATGAGCCAAAAGCTCCATTGCCATGTTCTCATCAATGACAAGATTTGGCTCTTGCTCTTTGGCAAAAATGGCATTCTCGCTTTTGCCAATCTCGTCTAGCGTATCAGCATAGCCTTTGATGATGTCGCCCACCATAAAGCCCAATTTGGCGATGTCGTTTGGCGTGGCAACGGCAGACACTTTGGCGATGTCAGATAATTTGGTATCCACCACGCTCGCCACATAAATGGGACTGTACGCCTCTTGTCCGATACGCTTGACAGGCTCGGCAAGCCAATGCTCGGTTTTTAGGGCGGTTGCCATTTGGCGGGCTTTGTTTTTGGACGCTTGACGTACCGACAAGGCGACACGGCTTGCCGTTTGGGTCAAATCCTCGCCAAGCACCAACACGCTATCCGCCGTCTCAATCTCCGCCAAAGACACATTATGCACGTCTTTGTGGCGTAACAACTCCACGCCCAAGTCCACCACGTCTTTGACAACCGCTCGCTCGCCTGTGCTGTAATAATCGCTTCCGACCAGTTTTTTTAGAGCAAAATTACTCTCCAAACTTGCCCGAGCCGAACCAATACCGATGACGTTTTTGCCTTTTAATAACTCCGCCACGCTATCGACGGCAAGGCTTGCACTGGTTTTGACAAATTGTCCGTTCACATTTTGCACAGGCTGGGTTGGGCGGTCAGCACGATTGACGTAGCCATAGCCAAAACGCCCACGGTCGCACAAGAAATAGCCGTTTACGTCATGGTTGTAGCGGTTTTCAATGCGTCTAAGTTCGCCATAACGCTCGCCTGCCGAGATGTTACACCCGCTTGAACACCCGTGGCAAATGCTTGGGGCGTATTGCATGTCCCATTTACGGTTGTAGCGGTCAGAATGCGTTTTGTCGGTAAAGACACCCGTTGGGCAAACTTCGGTCAAGTTACCGCTAAACTCACTCTCTAACTGTCCGCTCTCTTCACGCCCAAAATAGACACGGTTATTTGACGCATACACCCCAAAATCCGTGCCACCTGCGTAATCCTTATAAAAGCGTACACAGCGATAGCAAGCGATACAGCGATTCATCTCATGATTGATAAACGCCCCTAAATCTTGGTTGTGGTGCGTGCGTTTGGTAAAGCGGTAACGGCGTTTTCGGTGTCCGCTCATGTAGGTCATGTCTTGCAAATGACAATGTCCACCCTCCTCACAAGTTGGGCAATCGTGGGGATGATTGGTCATCAAGTATTCCACAATGCTTTTGCGAAATGCCTTTGCCTCGGCATCGTCCACCGAAATCCAAGTATCACTCTTTGGCGTGGGGGCAATCATACAGCTCATCACCAGCCGTCCACGCCCTGCCTTATAATCGTCTTCGTTATTGTACTGCTTAACCGCACATTGACGGCACGACCCCACCGAACCAAGTGCAGGGTGATAACAAAAATACGGCACGTCAATGCCAAGCGACAGACACGCCTGCAATAGGTTGTCCGAGCCGTCCACGTCATAGGTTTTGTCGTCTATATGAAGGATTGCCATGTTATGCCCCCACCTTGTTGTCTTGTGGTTTTGAGTTGTTCACTTTTTGTTCAAATTCATGACGGAAATATTTTAACGCACTCATGAGTGGCTCCATCGCCCCTGGGGCATGAGCACAAAAGGTTTTGCCAAGCCACAAATCTCGTGTCAGCTCGGAGAGTTTGTCAATGTCGTCCGCTTGGGCCTGTCCGTTATCCATGGCATCAAGGATTTTAACGCCCCACGGTAAGCCATCACGGCAAGGGGTACACCAGCCACAACTTTCACGCTGAAAAAACTGTTGTAGATTTTTTGACAAACTCACCATGTCTTGCGTTTCGTCCACGACCATCATGAGACACGTCCCAAGGCGACTTCCTGCCTTCATAATCGGGTCAAAATCCATGACAAGGTCAAGGTGTTCATCGCTTGCCGTCAAAAAGTCGGTGCTCGCTCCGCCGGGTAGCCACGCCTTTAAGGTCAAGCCGTCCTGCATACCGCCCGCCAGTTCAATGAGTTCACGAGCGGTATAGCCAAACGGCACTTCCCACAGCCCTGCGTCCTTGACACGACCGCTACACCCCATAATCTTGGTGCCGGGGGTTTGTGATTTGCCTTTGGCGTTTGGCAAGGATAAATACCAATCCACGCCATTTAACAAAATGGCAGGCATATTGTTCAAGGTCTCAACGTTATTAACGACCGTTGGGCGACCCCACGCCCCTGATACTTGGGGAAATGGCGGTTTGGTGCGTGGGTTGGCACGGCGACCCTCCAAGCAGTTGATAAGAGCCGTCTCCTCGCCACAGATATACCGCCCTGCCCCTGTGTGGACGTGCAATTCAAAGTTAAACTCCGTCCCCAAAATACCCTCGCCTAGCAAGTTATTGGCGATACATTCGTTAATGGCGTTTTGTAAGCGTTCGGTGGCTAGGACATATTCGCCACGGATAAAGATATAGCCCACGCTCGCCCCAATGGCATAAGCGGTAATGAGCATACCCTCAATAAGCTGAAACGGAATCCGCTCCATGAGTAGACGGTCTTTGAACGTCCCCGGTTCCATTTCATCGGCATTACAAATCAAATACCGTACGCCACCGTCAGGCGGAGTCATAAACGTCCATTTTAAACCAGCGTTAAAGCCAGCCCCTCCACGCCCACGCACGTTGGCGGTTTTTATCATCTCGCCTACTTCTCTTGGGTCTTTGGCTAGGGCGTTTTTTAGCCCAACAAAGCCGTCCAAGGCTTCATAATCCGCCAATGTCAGCAGGGCATCATGATGATACAGTCGCCATGTCAAAGGGTGTGTCAGCGAAGTCGGTGCTTGACCGTCCGCTAAGCCCACGCCCCAGATTGGGGTTTTTTGGCGATTTAGTTGGCTTGGGGCAAGTCCGTTTTTACGAGCATTGATTTGCTCGGCGACATTTGGTTTATTCATGCGTATTGCTCCAACAATAGACCGACCTCAGATGGCAACACAGGTCCATAAGTATCCTCATCAATCAGCACGCTCGCCCCCTTATCGCAGTTGCCAAGACAGCAAATGGGAAGCAGGGTAAAACGACCGTCTTTTGTGGTTTGCCCATAATCAATGCCAAGCTCACGCTTAAAAGCGTCCGCCAATGCCTCATAGCCGTTCAGATAGCAAGCGATAGAATCGCAAATCAAAATCACATGGCGACCCACCGGCATCCGATAAATGCGGTTAAAAAATGTCGCCACGCCCTCCACGTCCGCCACAGGCATGGACAGCATATGGGCTATGGCAGCCACTTGGGCATCGTCCACCCAGCCGTTACGTTTTTGGACGAGTTTTAGGGCATCAAGCACCGCTGCCCTTGGTTGTGGGTAGTGATGAATGTGATGATGAATGCCGTCAATTTCTTGGGGCGTTAAAATGGCGTGAATGTCCACTTTGGGGGTTTTGTCGGTTACTATTTTCATAAAGTTACCTGTGCTAGCGTCAGCTTGCGGTTTTGGTTTTATTTATTAAATTGATAAAACTAACCTAATTTTATCAGTTTAATAAATGGTTGGTTTAAATTTTTTGGTGTATGATATACATCCTATTTTTACTTATTAATCAATTTACTTACATTTTGACAAGTTGCCACTTCATCAAGTGCTTGTGATTTTTTAATAAAAGCAATATCAAATGTTGTCATTGGTAAGTTTTTATAAGATTGTGATAATGCCAAATGAATGGCATCGGCAATATCCATACCTGTAATCTCCCAACGCATTGCGTTTTTGAATACTTCTATATTTTCAAGATGAATATTTGTCAATCTACTTAGCTCTATCAATTTTTGGATAATTATGGCTTTATTTATTTTTTGTGATTTTAACACCCAAGCCAATTCTATAATTACCGTCATTAAAACAAAGCAGTCATTATTTGAAATCAAAATATTGGCTTGTTTTTGTTGTTCAACATCATCACCCAATAAATAACAAGCCAATACATTTGTATCCAAACTTAACATTATTGTCCTGCCTTTATACGATTATCATCATCTAATAAAGACTGTAAAAATGCCTTTTCGTCATCAGCAATCACATCGGCATCTGTGCCGATATAAGCATTAAGACTGCCTGATAGTTGTTGAACTTCTGGACTGATGTTTGTCTCTTGTTTTGGATAAAATGCAATGTGAATTTGGTGTGTGTTATCATCAAAACTAGACACAATCTTATCCATATCTTTCATGATATGTTTTGGTATTTGAATAAAAATACCGTCATTTTGTTTAATTGTGGTTAATTGCATTTTTTGCTCCATTTTTGCAAATTTTATGACCAATCAAATGTAAATACCACAATTTTATCAATCGGCTCATATAATAATACTATCCAATCCGCCCCACTGCACCCATAATGATAAGCAGGGACACCAGCGATAAAATAAAGTGGCTTGCCTTGACAAGTGATGTTTAATTTATCTTGTTGCCATTTTAAATCAATGGCTTTGGGTGCATAAGTAGGACTTGCCCAATTACCGCCTTACTCTGATAAATCTCCACCCATTTCATCAAGCCAATCATTTTGCACTATTTCTTCATCATCTGATGAATGAATATTGGCAAGTTTATTGGTTTTGGCAAATAATTCTTGGGCTTTTTGATAATCATCTTTACACTCTTGGACGTGTTTACGCTCTTCATCAAACCACCAATCGCCAAACATCTGTTTATGATCATGAATGGCACTTCTCTCAAAATACCCTTCATTACCCAAAAACTCATATTGGTTATCATCGGTCAATTTAAAAGCAAACCAATTTTCGCCTGTAAACTCATTGTGGTATTCATGGGTATTCATACCAATATACCCTTCCAAAGGTTCAAATAGATTTAGCATATGCACCACTTGCCCACGCCAATCATCATTTACATACCCAAATCAATGCTGATAAATGGTAAAAAATGCTCTTTTAGCCAAGATTGATTTTCTACAAATAGCTTATCGCTATCAGAAAATGGCGTAAGATATTCGTTAAGTTCGTTGATGTTTTCAAAATAGGACAAGATATCCATGCCTCTTCCTTAATCACTCCTTTTTATCATCAGCCTCTTCGACATCAGCGTGAAGTGATAACGAGCTTGCCACTTCATTTTGTCCATCACGGCGAGCACCCTTGAGCTTGATTTGTAGGCGTAGCTCGTTGGGCGAGTCGGCATTACGAATCGCTTCATCGTACGAGATAGCCCCTTCATCATATAGGTCAAACAACGCTTGGTCAAAGGTCTGCATACCCACTTCACGGCTTTTAGTCATAATCGCTTTTAACTCGTGCATTTCACCCTTTAAAATCAAATCTGCCATAAGGCGGGTGTTAAGCATGATCTCCACCGCTGCCCGCCGCCCCTTGCCGTCTTCGGTACGGATTAGGCGTTGGGAGATAATCGCTTTCATATTGCTAGACAAATCCATAAGTAGCTGTTGGCGACGCTCTTCGGGGAAAAAGTTGATGATACGGTCAAGCGTTTGGTTGGCGTTGTTGGCGTGGAGCGTCCCCAAGCACAAATGCCCCGTCTCGGCAAAGGCAATGGCGTGCTCCATAGTCTCGGTATCTCGAATCTCACCAATCAAAATCACGTCAGGGGCTTGGCGGAGCGTATTTTTCAACGCATGGTGCCATGAGTGCGTATCCACGCCCACTTCACGGTGCGTAATCATTGATTTTTTGTGCTTATGCACATATTCCACAGGGTCTTCTACCGTGATGATATGCCCTGCACTGTTTTCGTTACGATAATCAATCATCGCCGCCAAGCTCGTGGATTTACCCGAACCTGTACCGCCCACCACCAACACCAAACCCCGCTTTTCCATGATGACGTTACGCAGTTGGGGCGGTAATTTTAATTTGTCAAAATTGGGAATCTCGGCAGCAATAACCCGAATCACCATACCCACTTGCTGTTGCTGGATAAAGACATTGACACGAAAACGACTCACATTTGGCACGTTAATGGCAAAGTTGCATTCCATTTCACGTTCAAATTCATCACGTTGGTGGTCGTTCATGATACTGTATGCAAACAGTTTGGTTTTGTCGGGCGATAGGGCTTGTTTGCCAAGCGGTTTCATCAAGCCTTGGTGTTTGACGCTGGGCGGAAATTCTGCCGTGATAAATAAATCCGAAGCCCCAATCTCAACGACTTTGGTCAGCATATTATACATCATGCCTTTGGCTTCGTTTAGGGTCTCTTCGGCAAAGGCGATGAGTGATTCTTCGGAAATATGGTGTGTGGTCATGGTATTTATTTCTCTTTTTAAGTTTAGGGTTGATTTTTACAATATCAATATTTTTAGGTTGCTAACTGTATTTATGATTGCTTTTCAATCTTATAGCCAAGTTTTGTAGCACAATCAATAAATCTATCAATATTTCCTACGCCCCATTGATTGCAAACAATAATTTTACTTGCATTATTTAAAGTAATAACGTCATCTTTAAAATATCTTTCCGCAAATTTTGAATTATTTTCTAAATCTGAATACAAAATTGCCGTTTCAAGTCTTGATTGCAATTCTTTGGGGAATGTATCTTGCAGATGAACAATGTCAATATTAGGGTTATTTTTACAGTAATCACTCACAACTGCCAAAACCAAGCGACCTTTACCAAAAATTCCACCGTTAAATTGATATTTGCTAAAATCTTTATTATTACGCTTGGTTTCTTGGTCTGAATGTTTTTTTCTTTTAATTTTAATTGATATTCTTGAGCTTCTTTTACAGGAATGATAGTATCAATATCCCAAATGCTCTCACTATTTAATTTATAAGGGTTAATTTTTATACATTTAATATCCAACCCTTGTTCATTTAGCCACAATACTGTATTTGTAATGTCTTTTGAAAAATCTTGATTAACCAAAATAATACGAACATTATCAAAATCTAATTTTTGAGCATAATCTCCGCCCAAGAAATTATCAATTGCTTTTTCTGCTTGCTCATTATTACAATTGTGAAAATTACCATAAAATTCAACAATCTTATCAATACTAAACAATCTTACCGTAGACGCATAACGAATAGCCTGTAAATCCATATGAAAACCGTCATTATCTCTTTTTAATTCAATAACAACCAATTTTCCAAATTCATCTAACGCCAATAAATCCAAACGCTTTTTACTATTTTCAAAAGGCGATAATTCTTCCCCTACAATCAATAATTCTTCCCCTAAAATACTAGGGTTGGATTTAATAGACTTCTTTCCAAACCCCGATTTTTGTGGATTTTTAAAAACTTCAACCCCAATACTTATAAAGGTTTATTTTTAGTTTGGAAAGAGATTTAATGATATTTTGAATGTCTTTTTCTAACATATTTCCTTCTTTAAAGGTAATTGGCTTCAACAATTCTGATTTATCACTTTCAATCAAAAAAATACTCATATGAACCTACCTATCACAATCCGCCATAACAATATCAATACTTGCCAAATAAATAATCGCATCGGATACCAAAGAGCCGTTAATTACGCTTGGCATCTGTTGCAAATGAGCAAAGGTTGGCGTACGGATACGCGTGCGATAGCTCATCGTTGAGTTGTCGGAAGTTACATAATAGCTGTTTAGCCCTTTTACGCCTTCTACCATACAGGCACTCTCCCCTGCTGGCATCACAGGTCCCCACGACACCGACACAAAGTGGTTGATGAGCGTTTCAATGTCTTGCAGGGTGCGGTCTTTTGGTGGTGGCACGGCAAGCGGGTGTTCGGCTTTATAGGCTCCGCTTGGCATATTGTTTAGGCATTGCTCAATGATACGAAGTGATTGGCGAATCTCTTCAATTTTGACCAAACAGCGGTCATAAGCATCGCCGTTATAAAACACAGGAATTTCAAAGTCAAAATTCTCATAGCCCAAATACGGTCTCGCTTTACGCAAATCAAACTCAATGCCCGTGGCACGAAGTCCCGCCCCCGTTACGCCCCACGCTAGGGCTTGTTTGGCGTTGTATTGGGCGACATTTTGCGTACGTCCTTTTAGCACGGTGTTGGTCATGGTTGCCTTATAGTATTCATCAAGGCGTTTTGGCATCCAGTCCAAAAACTCACGCACCAACCGCTGCCAGCCGTTTGGCAAATCGTGAGCCGTACCGCCAATCCTAAACCACGCAGGGTGCATACGATAGCCCGTTACCGCTTCAATGACATCATACGCCTTTTGACGGTCGGCAAACATATAAAACACAGGGGTCATACCGCCAGCGTCTTGGATAAACGTCCCCCAATAAAGCAAATTATTGGTAATCCTAAAAAACTCACTCATCATAATGCGAATGACATTGGCACGGTCAGGCGTGGTAATGCTAGCCAACTTCTCAACCGCCATGATATACGGCAACTCATTCATCACACCGCCCAGATAGTCAATGCGGTCGGTATAAGGAATGAACGAATGCCATGTTTGGCGTTCTGCCATTTTCTCCGCCCCACGATGATGATAGCCAATATCGGGGATACAGTCCACAATCTCTTCGCCGTCAAGCTGTAACACCAAACGGAACGCCCCGTGAGCGGACGGGTGGTTAGGGCCGATATTTAGGAACATAAAATCTTCATCACGCCCCGAGCGTTTCATGCCCCACTCTTCAGGGACAAAGCGTAAGTTTTCTTGCTCAAACTGCTGTTTAGCGGTGTTCAAAAAATACGGCGTAAATTCGGTCGCCCGAGCGTGGTATTCTTTACGCAGTGGGTGTCCTTCCCAGTATTTGGGGAGCAAAATCCGTGTCAGGTGCGGGTGTCCGTCAAACACCACGCCAAACATATCCCACACCTCACGCTCATACCAGTTGGCATTGGGATAAATCTTGGTCGCAGATGGGATATGCTCGCCCTCACTTAGGGCAACCTTAATGCGAATGTCCGAGTTCCGCTCCAAGCTCATCAGATGATAAAACACCGTAAAATCGCTGGGTGGCAAGCCATGGCGGTACTGACGCAAACGCTCATCAATGGCGGACAAGTCCACAAGCATGACAAAGGGCTTGGGCAATGTGCGTAAAAACAGCAAAACATCAAGCAGCTTATCACAAGCCACCCAAATGGTTGGTATGGCGTCTGCCGTTTCTTGGATAACAAGATTTTCAAACTTAGCGTTTAGCTGATTTAAAACATCAAAATCGTGAATGTGGTGAATGCTCATAATGCCAACTTTTTATAATATGTTTGTTAAATTGGTCGCTTGCGTGGGGCTTGCAGTCTCCAAACACTTTAACTAAATGGCAAATTATAACGCAAAATCGCTTTTTTTACAGCATATTTATGATAGATTACGAGAAAAATTGAATGATAAACCATTGTGAGATATAAATTTATTAAATCTCTTTCCAAACTAAAAATAAACCCTTGTAAGTATTAGGGTTGAAGTTTTTAAAAATCTACAAAAATCAGGGTTTGGAAAGAAGTCTATTTTATAATTGATGGCTACATCTTGACAATAAATACTTTATTTGATATAAAATTGAGAAATTTCTTAGGTTAAGGATGTACCCGATGAAAACCGTAGCAGATATGCAAACTATCTTGAAAAAACTATCAAAATACTGGCAACAGAATGCAACTGTACATACTTTTGATGGTGATTATGATGATATTGAATTCTTTGCCGACAAAAAAGACTTTGCTGAATGTCTATTGCCTTTTGCCAACCATGATGCTTGGCTAAATGCACCACAGCCCAAAAAAGATGCTTGCTTGTCTTATGCTTAGATTCTGTATAACATGAAATCTGTATAACATGAAAACAGTCTATATAGAATGTGATGTTGTTACGCCAACATGCGAGAATATCTTAAAATACCCCCCCAATACAGAAAATTTGGCAGATGTGCAAAAAGTCATCGCCGAAGCATTGCTTGATGAAGCATTGCACACCAAGATGTCTATTGGTGCGTGCAACTATATTTACCAAAAACGAAATTTACCTCACTTAGGCGAGAATAATTTTTACCTTTCACAATGGCTAAACGAGACACTAAATAAACAACTTGATGAAAAAAATAGAAGGTTGGTGCAATTTGCAGTGGCGTGTGCTAGTGAAACACTAATTACTGACTATCTAGATATTCTATCCAAGGATAACACCATTCAAAATATCTGCTATGAAGTTACCAAGAGACACGCTCTTGATGAGCGTAGTCATTCTGGTGTATTTAGCCATGTCGCCTTGGAAGTGCTAAAAAATGAAAGCAAAGAAACTAGAACGCTATTCATTAATACTCTAAAATCTACCGTACCTTTATTTGCACATACTGAAATGAAAGAATGGGAAAAAATCTTTGGAATACTTAACTTTCCTAATTATCAAGAAATATTAAGAGACACGGATACATTAAAAAATATTGGTATTTATGATAACTCAGTCAATAAACTGTTACTAACATTGGGAGCAATGTGATGGAATTACTTGGTCTTAGCATAGATATTGTTGTCTTTTTATTAATAGGTTCTTGTATTGCAGGCTTTATTGATGCGATTTGTGGGGGTGGCGGTCTTATTTCTATTCCTGTATTATTAACCGCAGGATTTAGCCCCGCACAGGCGATTGCCGCCAATAAGTTACAAGGAACAGTAGGAGCAATTGCCTCCACCCAATATTATTTAAACAAAGGTGTATTAGATAAAAAATTACTCATTGCTTTATTGCCTCCTGCTATAATTGGCGGTGCAATCGGGACTGCCACTTTATCTTTGTTACCTAGTACACTCCTTGAAAAAATTCTCCCTTTTTTGTTAATTGCAATGGCTTTATATTTTTATTTCTCCAAGAATTTGTCAGATACCACAAAGAAAGCAAAGATGGGTGTATTTCTGTTTTCTTGGACAATCATCCCTGTTATTGCTTTTTATGACGGATTTTTTGGAGCAGGTGCAGGTACTTTTTACCTACTTGCAGTAACTTCTTTACTAGGTTTTGCCGCTACCAAAGCAATGGCATATTCAAGAGTACTTAACCTAGCCAGCAACCTAATTTCCTTGCTTGTCTTTATTTATTTAGGCAAGATGGCGTGGATGGCAGGTATTTTAATGGCAATTGGCGAAACAATTGGAGTATATCTAGGTAGTCATTTAGTTGTAAAAAATGGTGCAAAACTTATGCGTCCTTTGGTGGTTATTGCCTGCGTGCTAATGGCAATTAAATTACTATGGTCATCATCTTGATTTCAAGGCAAATAAGTCCACAAGCATGACAAAGGGCTTGGGCAATTTACGCAAATACAGCAATAAATCAAGCACTTGGGCTTTGTCCACCCACACAGTCGGAATGCCGTCTGCCGTTTCTTGGATAACAAGATTTTCAAACTTAGCGTTTAGCTGATTTAAAACATCAAAATCGTGAATGTGGTGAATGCTCATAATTTCCAACTTATTTTTGGCTTGCGATTACCAAAATTTAAGCAAAATAAAAAATTTCATCGCTAATGTCTATATTTTTAAAAACCAAAACATAATTAAGGGAGTAAAATTATCAATAATATAAATTAATAAATGCTCTCATCAAACATTATTCTTAGTTTATTTTCATCAATATCAGATGTCTCTCCAACTAGGCACACCAAAACAGGACAAGTTAGCAAATCCACTGTTACGGGCATTAAACCATTAGTGAGAATTTTAGCCTGATAAAAACTAGGTAGGCTTTGAATTTTTGACAGGAATAGTTGCTTATCTAATTTATTTTCCTTTTGGTAATTGATTAAAAATACCACTTTGGCTTTACTGATAATTTTCGAATAAAATATATTGCCTTTTGTTTTTCCATAGAACTGTGTCAAATCTTGATTTAAGTAATTATAAACACTTAATTCAAGCAAGTTTGGTTGGTAACATTTTTCAAAAATAATGGGTGCAACTCCTCCGTGCAGTCTTGCCCCCATTTCAATCATCACTGGATTGACATATCCATCGGTACTTGATTTTGCCAATAACTCCATATGTACCGCTCCAAATTTAACCTCCAATGCTTTTATACACTGTGTTGCATATTGAATGATGGCTTGATATTCTTTATTTGTAATATCTAACATCTGCATATTTTCATAAACAAACTTACTGCCATTATGATGACCTTTTTTATAAACACACAAACTACAAATAAAAATATTATCATCTTGCACAATCATATCCACAACAAATTCATCACCAGTTTCAAATGATTGTAAAATATAATTATCATTCTTTATTCCCAGTGCATTAATCTTTTCCCAGTTAATATTTTTTATATAATTAGATAGCGTTTTTTTATTTTCAAAAAACATCACGCCATCACTGCCTGCTGAATTAACAGGTTTAAGAATATAACCACTTTCACTGTCAAAAAAATATTCACTGCCAGCATTGATAAGCTGGCTTTTTATATGCTTTAAACCACTTTCTTTTAAAGCATTTTGCATTATAAATTTATCTCTTCGTTTTAAGCCACTACGCACAGAATTTCCTGCCACTCCAAAATATTCTGCCAGTTGCTCACCAATGAGTACGCCTGTTTCTGCACCAATTACAACAGCCAAAATCTCATCTCTACAAAATTTTTCCTTACATTCTTGCACCGAGTAAATCATCTTATTGATAAAATAAGTACCATCAAAACTAAAATAGTCCATATTCATATCATCATTAGCAAGTACCGCATAGCATTGATAGCCTAGCTTATGAAATTTTTCTGCATATAATGCACCCGTAGAAAAAGGATCTACAATTAAAATTTTACCTTTATCCATAAATCACACTCCTAGTTGGTAAAGATTTTGCCTGTAAAAAGCATACTAATATAAAACATAGCAATAATACACGCTACTAATGGTAAAAATATTTGGGTAGCATACACATTTTGTATAATGGATAATATATATCCAAATAGCAAGCTAGCGCCTGCTTGAAATGCAACATAAAAGACAGCACTGCTTTGCCCAATAAAAGCAGCTTGTTCTGTATTTTTTGCCATTAAGGATAATTTTTCTCTTATTAATATCCTAATACTATTGATAAAAAATCCAATAAGAAAACATATGGCTAGGGACAATATCTTAATATTTGACATAACAAATATTAAATCAGCAAAAATCAAACATATTGCCATTACCAAACAATATTTTGTGTTGCTTTTTATGAAAGCCGCACAAAAAGCCCCCATACCAGCAAAAGCACTGGATAAACCAAAATCTTGGGCAGTCCATTGTTTAATTTCTTGAAATATAATTGGTGTGGTTAAGTTAAAACTAGTAATATGAACACCAACAAACCCCAATATAATCCATAACAAATAAATTTGTTTTTTATCTAAAAAATAAGGTTGATTAACAGTTTGTTTGTTGTTATTATCTTTAATTTTTATTTGAGCAAAGTACCCATTTTTTGCCCACATCATAAAAATAATGGCAAAAACAATATCTATTAAAACAATACTTGCCATTGAATAAAAAAAAGATAAATAATTTAATAGCATTCCTCCTATCATTGCCCCACCAAATGCACCAATCTGTATAACGGTTTGCATATATCTTGATGCTTTGTTTGCAGAAACAATGTTATTAACAACAAGATAATTATTGTAAGTTTCATAATTACTTAGTATGCTAACTCCCAATAATCCAGATATCAATGCAAGACCGATAAAGCTATAAATCGATGGATTAAGTGCTGATAACACAAAAACAATGGAATAAAACAAAATTCGTGAAAGCATTAAATGGTGAACAGAAAGAGACAATAAATTAATTTTGGAAAACTTTTTTAATATAAATGGAATGATTGTACTAACAAATAATATCAATCCAAGAATTAAAGGGTTTTTGGTTGTCTGATAAGACAACCAAATTACCATAATCAGTAATGCCATATCACTAAAATAAAAGACAATCAAAGCACCGTAAAATTTTCTTAAATCCATAGTATTTATTTTCCATTTTATTTCTTATGGTGTCTTTCAAAAGAAAGTGGGCATTACACAGGTTCAAACACAACCAACAATGGGTAGGCTGTATTGAATTTTCCGTCCCAAGTTGATATCGCTAATTCTAGGTAATTTTTCAAACCTTGTGCAAAACACTCTAAATCATATTGTGCCTTATCTTGCACATAAGCTATCGGTAAAAATTTTACCATGCCTTGGGCAAATGCCTTGCGAGCAAATAGACATGGAAACAATGCTTTTTGTTTTGCATTACCATTATCAAATCTTCCTAAAATTTGTCGCCCCATATCGCCTAACCAATCTTGCATTTTGGCTATTTCAGACTGAGTATACACAATACCATTCATTAATAAATCCTCATTCTATTATGACTGTTAAGTTAATTTCTAAAATCTAATGACACAATAAATCACAAACATCGTAGGATGGTAATATCACTCCACCCCATCAGGACTTCTTAAATTTTTTACCGCAATGCGGTTAGCTTGTTTTCTATCTCGCTCTGGTGTCATCATCGGCTGATAAATGTTTTGGTCAAGATGAATGCCCAACGGACGGCGTTCTTTTTGAATGCTCTCTTGTAATAACATGATGGCTTGAATGAGTGCTTCAGGGCGTGGCGGACACCCAGGAACATACACATCCACAGGTAAGATTTTATCCACCCCCTGCACCACCGAATAAATGTCGTACATACCGCCCGAGTTGGCACACGCCCCCATAGAGATGACCCACTTGGGTTCTAGCATTTGCTCATACAATCGCAGTATGACAGGTGCCATTTTGACAAAACAAGTTCCCGCCACAATCATCACGTCCGCTTGACGGGGAGACGCCCGAATGACTTCCGCCCCAAAGCGAGACAAGTCGTGCACGCCCGTCAAAGTCGTGGCATATTCCACATAACAACAGCTTGTGCCAAAGTTAAACGGCCACAAAGAATGCTTGCGACCCCAGTTGGCGGCAGCGTGGGCGAGATTTTCAAGGTTACCAAGAAAGATATTTTTTTCAACTTCTTCTTGGGTAATGTCGTCCACCACTTGACGGGTGGCGTGGGGATATTGGTTGCCCTGTTCGTTGGGGCGGGTTAGGGTGTATTTCATGGTTGTATCATGTAAGTTGAGTATTTACTAAATTAGGATTAGCAATCATCTTGATTATTGTTTTTTGGCACATCTTTGACTTTCTTAACACCAAAAATCAAGCAGATAACCACCGAACCAATAAAGGCAGGGTTTTCAAGGGTGATTGCCATCATAAAAAAAAGCGATGGTAAGCATCAAAAAGATGGTGCTAATTCGATAGTTGCCGAATGTCATTGATAATCCCTAATCAAACTTCTGCGTGGTAACTCGTCCTGTGTCATTGATATGGTCAATATTTGCCATGTCAGTTTTGTCTTTTTCAAGCACCGCTTGCAAGTCTTTACGCCCTGCAAAAACCCGTCCTGATGACTGGGCAGGCACTTTGCCTGTGGGGTCTGAGTGTAGCTCATCAATGCCATTAAAGGCGGTAATGCTCGCCAAATCAAAGTCGGCAGGACGCTCATAAATGCGTTGTTTTTTGACACGTTTGTCGGCAGGAGCCCAGTTCATCGCCCCAAGTTTCATCTCATAGACAAGCCCAACAAACAAAATGGCAATAAAGACAAAGGCGGTCGTAAACCCCACCCAGCCCACTTCTCGCACGCTGACCGAATAGGCGTACAAATATAAGGCTTCTAAATCAAAAATGATAAAAAAAATCGCCACCAAGTAAAACTTGGCGGACAAATGGATACGAGCAGAACCTGCGGAGACCACGCCTGCTTCAAAGTTTTCTTGTTTTTGAGAACCGCTTGACCGCCCACCAAGCAAGCGTGGCACGACAAGCATAAAGACGACAAGCCCTAGACTGGCAAGTAGATAGACAATGGCTGACCATTCGGCTGGCATAAATCACCCCATGTGATTTTATGAAAGTAGATTATAATAAGGTATCCGCTAATCCTGACAGATTAACCTTGCAATTATAGCATATTTTGTAAAATTATTTAAATAAAAAATAACCACGTCAGTCATTGGATAAATTTGACGTTTTCACAAAAAAACACCGCCAACATGACGATGTTTTTTTGGTTTGGGTTGTTATCGTAAAAACGCACGGGCGTTACGGAACAGTCGCATCCACGCCCCATCTTTGTCCCACTCGCTCGGCTTCCATGAGTGATTGACCGCACGCAGTGTCCGCTCTGGGTGTGGCATCATGAGCGTTACTCGCCCATCATCACTACAAACACCTGTAATGCCTTGGGGTGAGCCGTTGGGATTTAGGGGATAATGCTCGGTGGCACGACCTTGACTGTCCACATAGCGTAGGGCGATTTGACCGCTATTTTCTAGCTCAAAAATCGCCTTGTCATCAAGGTTGGCAAAGCCTTCGCCATGTGCCACCGCAATCGGCAAAATACTGTCTTGCATACCCTTTAACAGCACTGACTTGGTACGCTCTACACGCACATTGACGGTGCGAGCCTCGAACCGTGCCGATACGTTGGTGCTAAAACGTGGGAAATGCTCCGCCCCAACCATCAAGTCTTTGAGCTGACTCATCATCTGACAGCCGTTACACACGCCCAATGCAAAGGTCTCAGGACGATGGAAAAATCTGGCGAACATCATCGATAACTCTTCGTGGTGTAACACGCTATTTGCCCAACCCGAGCCCGCCCCTAGCACATCGCCATAACTAAATCCGCCACAGGCTACTAGCCCATCAACATCACGTAAATTAATACGTCCGCTCATGAGGTCGCTCATATGCACATCAAGTGTGTCAAAGCCTGCTTTTTTGAAGCCTGCCGCCATCTCCAAATGACCGTTTACGCCTTGTTCACGCAAAATAGCAACTTTGGGCTGGCTGGTGCGAGCATTGACATATGGAGCTTCTACGGCTTGATTTAAGTCATAATTTGCCTGTGCAATTAAGCCTTGATGGTCAATGTCATTGATAAGTGCAAACTCTTGGTCAGCACAAACAGGGTTATCACGCAAGCGAGCGATGGCATGGCTTACTTTTGTCCATGTTGCCTGCAATTCGCTTCGCATGAATTCTAAGTCATCTGTTGGCGTCTGGATACTTAAAATATCTTGGTCAGCACCACCTGCTGGGGTTTCAAAGACTTGACCGATGTCTGTGAGCATATCTGCCACGCCCATTTTTTCGGCTAAATCTTCAAATTCTAGTGCATGTTCGGGCAGGACTTGTACCACCACCCCCAACTCTTCGGCAAATAATTCACCTAAGGTATTAGCACTTTCTAATGATAAGTTAATTGCCACACGAGCGGTAAACTGCATCTCCGCCACTGTTGCAATCAAACCACCATCAGAGATATCATGATAAGCATTGATAAGGCCTTGATGATTGGCACTTTGGATAAAATCAAAAAAGTGCCTTAAATCATCAGCACTATCCACATCAGGACAGTCATCACCAAGTTGACCCAAGGTTTGGGCAAGGATAGAGCCACCTAGACGGAATTTACCTTTTGACAAGTCAATGCGATACAGACGACTATCAATATTGATAAGCTCAGGCGTTAATGTCTTATTGATGTCTTGAACAGGGGCAAAGCCTGTGATGATAAGACTCATGGGCGACACCACCGCCTTGTCCACACCATTATCTTGCCAACCGGCACGCATGGATAAGCTATCCTTACCCACAGGAATGGCAATGTCCAAGGCAGGACATAACTCTTCACCCACCGCATAAACGGCATCATACAACGCCACATCTTCACTGTCCTCACCGCACGCCGCCATCCAGTTGGCAGATAGGGTAATGTCTGATATTTTGGCGATATTGGCACTGGCTAAGTTAGTAACTGCCTCGCCCACTGCTAGGCGTGCTGACGCTTTGGGGCTGATGAGTGCCACGGGCGTACGCTCACCCATCGCCATCGCCTCGCCAGTGTTGGCATTAAGACCTGTCATGGTTACCGCACAGTCCGCCACAGGCACTTGATAACGCCCCACATACTGCTCACGCACCACCATGCCGGTTATAGAACGGTCGCCAATGCTAATCAAAAATGATTTGCTAGCTACGGTTGGGTGTCTTAGTACATCATGAATGGCAGTGCTGATATCTACACCATCTAAATTTAAGGAGCTAAGCTCATTTTGCTGACGGCGTACCGAACGTTTCATCTTAGGCGTACCACCTAGTAACACCTGCATGGGCATGTCCACAGGTTGCTCTGGCAGTAGTTCATCATTGACGGTAAGCTGACGCACATCGGTTGCCACACCTAGTACCGCAAAAGGACAACGCTCACGTTCACAAATCTGAGTAAATCGCTCCTCGTCCTTAGGGTCAATGGCAAGCACATAGCGTTCTTGGGCTTCATTTGACCAGATTGCCATTGGCGACATGCCACGTTCTAACGATGGCACTTTTCTAAGCTCTAATATCGCCCCAAGCCCATGGTCATCCACCAGCTCTGGCATGGCATTAGACAGCCCGCCTGCCCCCACATCATGAATGGAGACAATGGGGTTATGCTCCGCCCCCATCGCCCAACAGGTATCAATCACCTCTTGGCAACGGCGTTCCATCTCGGCATTATCACGCTGTACACTAGCAAAGTCCAACCCCTCGTCTAGGCTACCGCTATCTACCGAGCTTGCCGCTCCACCGCCCAGACCGATTTGCATGGCAGGACCACCAAGCACAATGAGCAAATCGCCCTGCTTAATGGCATTTTTTTCTACCAAATCACGCTTGATGTTGCCATAACCACCAGCAATCATAATCGGCTTATGATAGCCACGCATTTGACTGCCGTCCTGCATGGCACTGGCATCAAGCTGAAAACTTCTAAAATACCCCGTTAGGTTAGGACGACCAAACTCGTTACTAAACGCCGCACTGCCGAGTGGGGCATGAGTCATGATTTCAAGAGCGGACGCCATACGTTCTGGTTTGCCGTATGCTTTGGTCTGAGTTTCCCATTTTTCAGGCATCTCTGGCAAGTGCAAATGCGACACGCTAAACCCTGCCAAGCCTGCCTTTGGCTTACCGCCACGCCCTGTCGCCCCTTCATCTCGTATCTCACCACCCGAGCCTGTCGCCGCCCCTGCATAGGGAGCAATGGCGGTTGGGTGATTGTGCGTTTCTACTTTCATCAAGATATCAACAGGCTCTTCATGAAAGCCGTATTCATGCACGCCATCGCTATTTTTATTGACATAAAACCGCTCAGCGGTAAAACCTTCCATGACCGCCGCATTGTCTTTATAAGCAGACAAAATCCCCTCAGGTGAGGTTTCATGGGTGTTTTTAATCATTTTAAATAATGATTTGTCTTGTTTTTTACCATCAATTGTCCATTCGGTATTAAAAATCTTATGACGACAATGTTCGCTATTAGCTTGGGCGAACATCATCAGCTCCACATCAGTGGGGTTACGAGCTAAGATATTAAAATGCTTGACCAAATAATCCATGTCCTCGTCAGACAGGGCAAAGCCAAACTCACGATTTGCCTGCACCAATGCCGAACGCCCCTGCCCCATGATGTCAATGTGCGTGAGACTTGCAGGTTTGTCATCACCAAACAGAGCTTTGACCGCTGACAACTCATAGCTTAGGCTTTGGGTCATGCGGTCGTGCAGGATATTTTGGGCGACCTGTGGCAGTTTGCGTGGTAGCTCGCCATCGCCTGTTAAGGTAAACAACACCACACGCTCGACACGCTCAATGTCCACCCCACAGTTTCTAAAAATATCAGTCGCTTTGGATGCCCACGGGCTAATCGTACCAAAACGTGGCGACACCACCACTTGACGCTCGCCCTCACCTGCCGTATCTTCATCAACCTCCAAGCCGTCATTTAAGAGACTCAACGCTTTTTGGCGTGCATCAGCCGTCAGATAACTGGGAAAAACATAAATCTGCTGTGATTTGATGGCACGAATGGGTAAATTGGCTTTGGTATTTAGCTCTTTGATGAGAGCGTCTGTCTGAAACTGGGTTAAAAACGGCTTTCCAGCGATGGTCATCATGATGGTCGTTCCCCACAATTTGATGAATAAGATGAAATGACAAACAATATAAAAGCAACAAGCAATTATCAGCACGCTATTTTAACAGATTTTACCCCCGTTATGCCAATGCTTTGCTGATATTTTTAAAAATTGTTACAAATGTTCAAATGCCCCGAATTTAAGATGTTACTTTGACTCTCATTGTATCCCGCTTTACCGTGGAAAATTTTGGCTTTTTGGGTAAAAAATGCTAGAATAAGCCAAATTTTATCCTTATGTCATCATGTCAGCGACCACCCCAACCCCCAATACCCCCCAAGCCACTGCCAGCACCAATGCCAATGTTTGGTACAAAAACTACATGGTCATTGTGTTCGTCATCGGACTGCCACTCATCGTAGTCATTGGCTGCATTTTCTTTATCGTACACGCCTTTAAAATCAAAGACTCGCCCGTGCGTGATGACTGGTACATGGACGGCAAAAGCCTCTACCAAGACGCCTCCAAAGATAAGCTCGCCCATGATTTAGGCTTATCAGGCATCATGCGATTAGACGGCACGCCCGATGATTATGCAGTACGGTTTGAATTAAAATCCGCCCAAAGCATGAGTTATCCTGCCACACTCAATGTCAAGGTCTCACACGCCACTGACAAAGCCAAAGACCGTGATTTTGTGCTGACTTACCAAAGTGATAATCTCTACACTGGCACACTCACGCTTGACCCCCTACCCGCCAAATACTATCTTAACATCACCAATGATGACGACAGCACCACCGAGATAGAAGCTGGCTCATGGCGACTGACCCATAGCCAAAAACTGCCCGCCCAAAACGTGGCGTTTTTGCCTTTGACCGCCTTTGATAACGAACGTCAAGCCCTACCCGACCAACGGAACAAACGCCACCAACAACACGCCCCTGACACGGTACCGCCATTGGCACAATAATTATTGGACGATAACCCATCAATCAGCCCAAAAGCCTAAAATGACCAGCATAAGCCGTCAAACCCATCAGCCATTGACCGCTTTTCATGTCAAATGGCTTGCCATGCTACTCATGACCGCCGACCATGTGGCGTGGCGATTTCTGGAGTATGATACGCATTCATCAGAGATACTACACTTTTTGGGGCGGGCGGTAGCTCCGCTCATGTGCTACTTGCTCGTGGTCGGGTTTTATCATACGCATGATATGAAGGGCTACGCCAAACGGTTGGGGCTGTTTGCCCTTATCTCACAACCACCCTTTTGGCTGTTTAATATTGGCATTGCTCATACTGTCCTACTGTGGCAAGGGGTTTCTTTTGATGACTGGGCGGTGCTGACCCCTTTTATAGGCGGTAATGTACTGTTTTCGCTGTTTTTATCACTCATCGCGTTGATAATTCGGCACCATAGGGCTTTTAATATTTGGGAAAAGGCAATCCTTATCGCCCTACTTTATCCCATCATCAGTCTGTGTGATTATGGCTTTGCTATGATTTATATGACGCTACTGTTTGATTATTTTTATAAAAATCAGCCTAACTACCTTATCATCGCTTATCTGTTATCTTTGCCCGTCATCTATGTACTCATCTATGGCTTTAACGCCACCGTAGGGCTTGGCTATATGCACGTTGGCATGATACTCACCGCTCTTATTATCTATGGCTTTAATGGGCAAAAAGGCTCTGACTTTGGCGGTCGCTATTTGTTTTATTGGTTTTATCCTGTGCATTTATTGGTCATTGCTTTGGCGGAATATTGGCTTTTGGATTATGTTAAATAAATTATTGATACTAGAAAAAGGGATTGTTAATCAATGCTTTGTATAGGGAAAAATTGCAATTTACCCTATACAAAGCATTGATTTTTAAGGAAATTATAACTCACCCCACAATAAAACCATCTAACAATCAATAAACTACCATTTTAACTTAAAATTAGGGTAATATATGCACATCATCACCCCAAGGAGCTTTTATGAAAAATCTTACCTGCTGTGTATTATCCGCTATTTTGCTCAGCTCTATGCCTGCATTTGCACTAACTATTACCCCACCCGTATCGGAAGTAGAAAAAGTTAGAAATACACATCACTTATTTATCAGCTCCAAAAAGGTCGTCAAGAAAGAAACCATAGAAAAAGGACGGTATGGATATTCTGCCCACCTTAATTATCATGGCATGATTATTGAATTAATGGGTTCTAATGAGAGCTTTTTATAGTCAATTAACCCCAATTTGCACCAATGCTAAATTTTAAAAATTTGCTTGTCGTATGGTAAGGTGCGTACCACGCACCTTTTAAATGAAAAACCTTATTGGTGCGTAATACGCACCTTACTGCCAATGGGTGTATTTTGCAGTTAAATGATTATATATTTATGTTAATTACTCCAAAAAGAAAAAGGCGTCAGCCATCAGCCACGCCCAGTCTTTGATTTGCAACTTATCAGCCATCATCCATTTGGCACATTATCCACATTTTCATCATCGGCAACGGTCGTGCCTAGCCTGCTCATGCGTCTATCCATGAGCTGACGGGCAAGGGCTTGCATGTCATCAACACGGTCAATCTCATCAACAATTTCAAGCCCGAGCAAGGTTTCAAGCACATCTTCTAAGCTCACAATGCCTTTGACTTCACCAAACTCGCCCACAACAAGAGCGATATGCAGTCGCTCTTTTAACATCAAATCTAACACATCAAACAGCTTCATCTTGGCAAAGACAAAAGTGATGTCTCGCTTAAAGGCTTTGATGGGCGTATGAATCTCTTGGTTGGCTTTGGCGATGAGTAGGTCGCTTTTTAGGACAAAACCTGTGGCATTATCTAGGTCTTCATCAAAAATGGGAAAACGAGAAAATGGCAATTTAGGGTGCATGGCGAACACATCGCCCACCGTCATATTCTCATCAAAGGCAATCATCACCGAGCGTGGCGTAACGATACTCTCCACATGAATCATACTCAGAGCCAACGAGTTTTTGATAATACGTGTCTCTAACTCGCTCATCTGTCCTGATACTTCGCCTTGATTGGCAAGGGCGATGAACTCATGACGGTTAAACCCGCTCTCGTTGTTGCCCCGAGTGAGCAAGCGAGAGACTTTTTCGGCAACCCACACGATGGGGAATAAAATAATACTAATACCCTTGACATAGTACGCCACTGGCACAGCAAACCGTCGCCAATAGGTCGCCCCAAGCGTCTTTGGGATAATCTCACTACCCATGAGTACCGCCAATGTCATCACACCACTAAACACCCCAAACCACTCACTACCAAACACGATGGTCGCCTGCGAACCTGCCCCGAGCGAGCCTAAGGTATTGGCGATGGTGTTGAGCGTGAGAATTGATGAGATGGATTTTTCGATGTTTTTAACTTTGACTTCATTGAGCAAGTCGGCAGTTTTGGGATTGTCGTCTTGTAGGGTGTCGATATAGCTTGGGGTCATGGTCAAAAGGGTTGCTTCCGAAATAGAGCAAATAAACGAGACCACAAGCGACAACGCCACATAAAAGATAAGCAAAATAACATTGGCGCTGGTTGCCTGCCCCACACTCTCGCCTGCGGTGGCAAAAGCAATGATGGGAGAGACGGCTAATAAAGACAAAGCAATAAGGAAAAATCGCGGTCGGGGCATATAAAGAGTGAGTGGCTTAAATTAACCGCTAATATTAAGCTAAAATGATGACAACTGCAAGTATTTTAGGACAAAGTGGGCAATTTTATGATGATGGGCGTGGTTGGGATTAGAGAAAGTATGATGATTTTGGGGAAATTTATAAAATTTTTCAAAGACTTATGTAAAATTTTATAAAATGCGTTTGTTTTATGGTATGATATGCGTTATTTTTCGTTTTGGAAATTTAGGAACTCTCATGCTACTTTCTATTTTGGCGACCACCGCCCCTGCTCAGCCTAATGCTTTTTTGCAATTATTACCGATGATTGCCATTTTTGCCATTTTTTATTTTCTTATCATTCGCCCCCAGTCCAAGCGTGCCAAAGAACACCGTGCCATGGTCAATGCGTTGGCGGTGGATAATGAAGTGGTGTTTGCTGGCGGTCTGGTCGGTCGCATCAAAAAAGTTGATGGCGACTATGCGGTCATCGCCCTAAACAACAACACCGATGTCAAAATCCAACGTGCGTCCGTGATTAGCGTATTGCCCAAAGGCACGATTGAAAATATCTAAACTCGGTATTGTTAAATGTGCATTTTAAATAAATGCATTAGGCAAAAGGATAAGCCTTATTTTAACAAGACCAAATAATGATTTAACACTTAAATTATTGTCAATTATTAAAGGGTTTGGTTTATGCAGTTTTTAAATGATTTAATTAATAAACCAAACCCACATCATCAACCTTTGTAAAGAAGTCCTTATGCATTACCCTGCTTGGAAATACATACTCATCGCTGTGGTGCTGGTCGTTGCTGGCTTGTACGCCCTGCCCAATCTCTACCCTGACGAACCTGCGGTACAAATCACAGGTGCCAGTGCTGGCACCGAGCTGACATCTGACGTGTTGGTGCAGTCACAGGATCTGCTTGATAAGGCAGGTTTGGCACATCATGATGGTAGCTTTGCCAATAACAGTGCCTTGATTCGCCTAAATACCGCCGAAGACCAGCTCAAAGCCCAAGAGACCTTACGCCAAAATCTAGGCGAGAACTACGTTGTGGCACTAAACCTTGCCCAGACCACGCCCGAATGGCTAAAAAACATCGGGGCAAAACCGATGAAACTGGGTCTGGACTTGCGTGGGGGCGTGCGGTTCGTCCTAGAAGTGGACATGGATAAAGCGTTAGAGCAACGCCTAACGGTTGCCACCCAAGACGTGCGTCGCAATCTGCGTACCGCCAAAATTGCTGTCAAAAGCCTAAGAACCACCAAAGATGGCATGATGCTGACCTTTAACAGCGACGATGAACGCAACCGGGCTCAAAACGCCCTACAAGGGAGCATGATGGACTTCACGCTAAGACCCCTTGCCAGTAATGACGGGGCGGTGTTGGAACTCACTTATACCGAACAAGCCCTAAACCAAATCAACGAGTATGCCGTCGGTCAGAACTTGACTACCCTGCGTAACCGCATCAATGAGCTGGGTGTGGCAGAAGCACTGGTACAGTCACAAGGCACCAACCGTATCGTCGTTGAGCTACCCGGTGTTCAGGACACCGCCGAAGCCAAACGTGTACTGGGTCGTACGGCAAACTTAGAGTTTCGCATGGTCAGTGAAGACGCTCATAACTTCACAGGCGGTATCGCCCCTGCTGGTACCGAAGCCTTTCCTTTTGGCACGCTTGATGGTCCACCCGTCTTACTTGACCGTCAAGCCATCGTGACAGGTGATAAAGTCCAAAACGCCCAAGCCGGTGTTGATGAAAATGGTCGCCCGCAGGTATCCATCACCCTAGACACAGCAGGCGGTCGCCTCATGAAAAACGCCACTCGCACCAGTGTGGGCAAGCAGATGGCGGTGCTATTTATTGAAAACAAACAACGTGTTGGCTATGAGACTGACCCCGCCACAGGCGAGACTAAGGAAGTGCGTCAGCCTTATAGTGAGACTCGGGTCATCAACCAAGCCACCATTCAGGCAGTATTAGGTTCATCCTTTGTCATCACAGGACTAGACAGCCCTGCCGAAGCTGGCGAGCTTGCCCTACTGCTTCGTTCTGGGGCGTTGGCGGCACCGATGTACTTTGTCGAAGAGCGTACCATTGGTCCATCGCTGGGTCAAGATAACATCGATAAAGGTCTTAGTGCGTCTAAAATCGGCTATCTGCTCGTGTTCTTATGGATGATTGTGTTCTATCGTGCTTGTGGCGTGATTGCCAACATCGCCCTTGCCTTTAACATCATTACGCTGGCGGCGGTGATGTCCATCATCGGCTCATCGCTGACCCTGCCTGGTATCGCTGGGGTCGTGCTAACCATGGGTATGGCGGTCGATGCCAACGTGCTGATTTTTGAGCGAATTCGTGAAGAACTTGCTAATGGAGCCAAACCCAAATCCGCCATTGTTGCAGGCTTTGACCGTGCATTTAGTTCCATCTTTGATGGTAACATCACGACGTTGCTTGTTGCCTTTATCTTGTTTGCCATCGGTACAGGCCCTGTCAAGGGCTTTGCCATCACGCTTGCGATTGGTATCATTACCTCGCTATTTACCGCCATCATCGTCACACGTGCCTTGATGCAAATCTGGTATGGCAATCGCAAAAACCTCACCAAAATCAGTATCGGCTAGGAGTAGAAGATGACAGACAATAACGACAATCTTAACACCACTGGTGAGACTCGCCGTCGTCGTGCCCCACGCCGTGATGGCAAAGGCAGTAACGCCGCCGCCAATGCCAGTCTTGACAATCAAGCCATCATCGCCCAAACCGATGAGTTTGCCGAAAAAGAAGGTGGGGTCAAACTACTGGGCAATAAACGCATTATCCCGTTTATGAAATTAGAAATCCCCATGGTGGTTCTCTCCGCCATCTTGGTGATTGCCAGTCTGGTTGCCATCACCACCAAGGGGTTAAATCTCGGGCTAGACTTCACAGGCGGTATCTCTGCCGATGTGGCATACAGTCAGCCTGTGGAGCAAGCACAGGTTGCTTCTGCCCTAGCTGACAAAGGCTTTAATGATGCGGTCGTGCAGTATCTTGGCACCCGTCAAGAGCTACTCATTCGTCTGCCACCCCAAGAAAACAAAGACCCCGAAGGTCTAAGCGATGCCCTAAGTGACGCTCTAAATCTCCCTGCCAACCCTGCCAAAGTGGATAATGTCAATATCATCGGCAGTCAAGTGGGCAAAGAAGTCTATACACAGTCGCTCATGGCGTTAGGGTTGGCACTCATCCTAATGATGGTGTACATCTCCATTCGCTTTCAATTCAAATTGGCAGTGGGGGCAACGCTCGCCCTGTTCCATGACGTGATTGTAGTGTGTGGACTGTTTGCCATCTTTGGTTGGCCGTTTGACTTGACCGTACTGGCTTCTGTGCTGGCATTGATTGGTTATTCGGTGAACGACACCATCGTGGTCTATGACCGTATCCGTGAGAACTTCCGCCGTGTGCGTGGACTGCTACCCCGTCAAGTCATTGACCTATCTTTGACTGAGACTTTACGCCGTACTTGCATGACGTCTGGTACGGTCTTTGTGGTCGTGCTTGCCTTGCTGTTTTTGGGTGGTGATGGGCTATTTTGGTTTGCTCTGGCTCAGTTTATCGGCACCATTGCAGGGACGTATTCATCGGTCTATGTTGCCAGCTCCATTCCTTTGCGTATGGGCTTGTCTCGTGAAGATTTTGTGGTGCGTGTCAAACCTGAATTTGAAGAAGAAGTGGTGGTCTTTGCTGACCCCAAACTCCAAAATGCCCAAGATTGATTGCAAATTTAAAAACCGCTCAAATAACTTTGGGCGGTTTTGGTTTTGGAAAAATATAAATGAATTGGGTAAATTGGTGTGGTATACACCATGCTTTTTTATAGTAAATTAACTCCAATTCACACCAATGCCACATTTTTTAATAAGGTTTTTGTAGGGTGGCGTACCACGCACCTTACTGCCAATGGGTGTATTTTGAAGTTAAATGATTATACTAATTTTATAGGCGTGCTCAGCACGCCCCTACAATCCTATGGCAAAAATCCAATTCATGACCAACAAAACAAATTAATTTGGCAACCCACCTTTACACCCCCATCTCACACTGTGCCCGCACCGTCTTAATCCCCCTATCGGACGCCCACGCCAGCACGTCTTGGCGTTTTAGGGCGACTGCCATCATGTCAGGAAATTCATCAGGCGTACAGGCAAACACAGGACAGTCAAGCCCTGCAAACACTTTCGCCAAATTCTCATCATAAGACGGTCGCCCGTCATCGGACAGGGCAAGCAAGGTAATCACGTTTACGCCTTGGCGTTTTAGGTTGGCAATGCGACTGATGAGTTCTTTTTCGTTGCCCCCTTCGTATAGGTCGGTGATAAGAATAAGATGCGTTTGGGCGGGGCGTTCTATCTTGTCGGCACAGTACGCCACCGCTTGGTTAATGTCCGTGCCACCGCCAAGCTGTACGCCAAACAGCACCTGCACAGGGTCGGCAAGGTCGTCCGTCAAATCCAGCACCACCGTATCAAAGCACACCAGCCGAGTCTTGACCGCAGGAATGCTTGCCATGACCCCTGCAAAAATCGCACTATACACCACCGAGCTTGCCATAGAACCCGACTGGTCAACGCACAAAACCACTTCATCAAGGTCAGCCAATTTGCGATTTTGACGCATAAAGCCGATGAGCGTCTCAGGCACAATGGTGTGATAATTTGGCTGATAATGGCGTAAATTGGCTTGTATCGTCCGCCCCCAATCAATGTCGTTAAAGCGTGGGCGGTAGGTGCGTTTGGATTTATTGACCGCCCCACGAATGGCTTCTGTGGTTTTGTTTTCTAGCTTTTTTAACAGCTCGTCCACCACTTTTTTGATGACTTGGCGTGCCGTGTCTAGGGTTTTGTCAGGCATGGCACTACGCAGGCTCACCAAGTCCGCCACCAAATGTACGTCCGCTTCCATTGCCGACAAAAATTCAGGCTCCAACAGCATTTGTTTTAACCCAAGCCGTTCAAAAGCGTCCTTTTGCACCACCTGCACCACCGAACTTGGGAAAAACTCTCGTATGTCGCCAAGCCATTTTGCCACTTTGGGGGCAGACCGCCCAAGCCCTGCTTTTTTATCGTCATCTCCCCCACCATATAGGGCGGTTAGGGCTTGCGATAAGCGTTTGTCCCTATCGGATAGGCTGGCATCATCGCCACCCAATACCAAATGCCAACGGCGGGATTTTTCTTGTTCTGGGGTGTTCATGGGGTTTCCTTGATTTAAAATAACTGGGGTCGTTGGGGCGTATTTGTTTTGATTGTGGACGTTATATTTTACCGTTGCATAGCAAATTAACCCCAATCCGCACCAATTCTATATTTTTTAATAAGGCTTTTGTAGGGGCGTGTTGCACACGCCCGTTGGTAAGACTAACAACGAGCATATTCAGCAAACACCACCTACCCCAACAGCCCTACCAACTGCCGAACGTGGATTTGCCAAAATTCTGCCAAATCCTCATGATGAACAAACACGTCATCTGCCCCACCACGCCCAAAAATCATCTCCAACAGCCGTTTTCTCTCATGGCTATCTAGATGACCAAACACACGGCGAAACAGGGGCAAATACTCGGTAAAATCGGTCTCATCAAGAGCCAATAGCCATGTTTCTAGGGTCGTCAAAAGCGGTTTGTCATACAAAAGCTGGTCAGTCGCCCCACTAAAAAAGCCCTCAAAAAAGCGTGCCGATTGGCTTGCCCCCACTGTGGGCGACAGCGTTTTTTGTAAGGTCGTGGTCAGCTCGTCCGCCGTCAAGCGTTCGCTTTGGTACAAAAGGCGACTTGCTAGTCCCACAATCCGCCAATGACCACTTTGTCCGCCACGAGCCAGTAGCTCGCCACTTATCTCGCCCAATGCTTGCCACCACACGTCCATAAGCTCATCGTTTTGGCTAAGTTTTAACGCCCCATGCACGTCCACGATATGTCTGTGATAATCGTCCGCTTCGTCATCGTTGATATTTTTTATGGCAAAAGGCAGTCCCACGCTTGCCTTGACGGTCAGCTCATAGACCAGCTCGCCCACCTTATCAAGGGCAACCTTACGAGCCGTACCATAGCGTTCTAAATGGATAAGTGGCGACAAACTGCCAAGCAAAGTCAGCACATTATCGGTATGCGTGGCTTGCTCGGACAGCCGTTGTACGCCTGTCATGGCGGATTTGTCAAGCCCTGCTTCTAGGGCGGTTTGGACGTGTTTGGCAAGCTCACCAAGCTCGTCCGTTTGGGCGATTTTTTCGCTTAGGCGGTTACTGCTCGCCTCAAAAATGGTGTTGCCATAGACCAGATTTTCAATAAGCGACACGGCAAATTCTGCCTGCCAACAAATCTCCCACCGCTCACGGAACGTCCCCCGACTGCTCCCTGTATGGCGTGGCTCGCCCCACGGCACGCCCAAAATGGCAAGGCGGTGCATTAGGTGTGATTTTTTGAGTCCAATCTCACTCCTTAGGTCAAAATCCACCTCTTTGGGGGTCGCTTCGGCTTTTAGTTTGGTTTGTTTTTTTAGGCGTTCTAAGTCTTCTAAAAGCGGTGCAAGGGGCAAATCATCAGGAATACCGCCCACGTCCTTGCCAAGCAATATCTCATCGGCTATCGTCTGCCACAGCACCCGCTCGCCAAAACACAAGCACGCCACCACCGCCTCGCACAGCTCCTCAAACCCCACCGCACGCCGTCCCCGCACCAGCGTCAGACTCTGGGCAAGGCAGGTCGCTTCTATCACGGACGCAGTTGAGATGACATGACCCCTTTTGCGTAGGGCGGTTGCGATTTTGGTGAGCCAGTTTTCGTGTACATTTGTACTATTTTCCCACAAATGCTGATACCACATGGGAGCGTCCACCCCTGCCCCATAGCCATAGCCCTGCCCCACTTTGGCTAGGCGTGGGCTGGTGTAGGGTATCCATGTGGTTTTGAATTTGGACGTGGGTAATTTTTTGGGTAAGTTTTTTAACAATGCCGTATCTGATTTGGCGGTATAAGTCATCACTTTGCCGTCTTGGGTCAGGGCAAAATCAGGCGACAACGCAGGAACGTGCCATGCTCCACACACCACCGCCACGCACTCGTCCGTGTCTTTGGCGTGCCGTCTAATCTCTTGACGCATAAAGGCTTCTCGGTAGTCGTCCCCGTCCGTGTCGCTGTCATGGTCGGCAACCTTCTCATCTAGCACCTTTTGGCGTAAGGCTCTCATCATCTCATGCACCGCCCCAAACACCGCCACGTCATCAACTGCCGACTGCTCCACCACGTCATTCCAAAAGCTCTCGCCGTCATCATAGCCTGCCAAACGCCCAATCATGCCAATGGGGTCAAGGCGTAATTGGATAAGCTCTTGTTGGTTGTCGTTTAATTCATTATCCAATTCATTTTCTAAATTATTTTCTAAATCGCTTTTTGAGTTATTTTCTAAATTATTTTCTAAATCGCTTTTTGAGTTATTTTCTAAATCATTTTCTATTTTTTCTTTTAATTCATCTTTTAAATCATCTTTATTATCTAATTCATCATTTAATTCTTGCTCCATTTCTTCTTTTAAATTTTGCATTTGTTCAATTTGCCCTGCCAATGTTACTGAGACAGGCAAATCAATAAACGCAACTTCCGCCCCATGATTTATCGCCCACAATACCGCTTGATATTCGGGCGAAAAATTGGCAAAAGGATAATAGATATGGCATTCGAGAAATTCATTGGCATAAGCAAGCAATGCCACAGGCGGACGCATTTGGGCATGAGCCAATAAAGGCAAAAGCTCGGTACAATCGCTCGCCCCTTCTATCAGCACCTTTTTGGGTTGTAGGCGGTCAAGGGCGGACAATAGGCGTTTGGTGCTACCCACGCCATGATGTCTAATGCCAAAATAATGAATGTTTTTCATATTATCCTTTTAAGATGATTTTAATAAACGCTCTGCAAAACCCAGAATTAAATATTGTAGGGGAAAATTACATTTGCCCAAAAATCAACACTTTATCACAGGGCAAATTGCAATTTGCCCCTACAAATCTACCCAAAGGCGGTTGATTGGCAATACCAATAAAAAATCTTATTGGTGCGTTATACGCACCTTACCACTTTTAAAATAATTTTAAAAACCCAACCCTTTACATTACAACAACTCATTAAAAATCCGATAAAATTCAGCATAATCTTTACGCTTTTTTAATACCGTTTCTAAATATTCTTCCAATACCGCTTTATCTTGTACAGGGTCTTTGATAATCGCCCCCAGCATATTTTGGCTCACGATGTCCGCCGACAACGTGCCATTTTCAAACCAATGCGACTGCGACAAACTGCTCACCATGACCGATATGGCTTCGGCAGTGGATAGGTTGCCTGTGGGCGTTTTTAGGGCAATCTTGCCGTCTAGGGTCTCGCCCCCACGAAGTTCACGGAACATGGTGATGACTTTGGCAATCTCATCGCTCGTGTTTTTTGGCACGGGCAATTCTAGGCTTGTCCCCATTTCTGCCACACGTTTGGCGACAATGGCTATCTCTTCGTTCATGTCGTCAGGCAAGGGCAACACCACGACATTAAAACGGCGTTTTAAGGCACTCGATAACTCATTGACCCCCTTATCACGGTTGTTGGCGGTAGCGATGACATTAAAGCCACGCTTGGCATAGACCGCATCATCAAGCTCGCTAATCGGTAGCATTTTTTCGGATAACACCGTGATGAGCGTGTCCTGTACGTCCGAACCCATGCGAGTCAGCTCTTCTAATCGGCATAATGTGCCGTCTTGCATGGCACGGAACAGGGGCGTGGGGACAAGGGCATCACGACTTGGACCTTTGGCGAGCAGTTGGGCGTAATTCCAGCCATAGCGGATTTGGTTTTCGTCCGTGCCTGCGGTACATTGAATCACTCGGGTGCTGTCGCCACAGATACCTGCTGACAAATGCTCGGACACCCACGATTTTGCTGTCCCTGGTACGCCAAGTAGTAGCAACGCCCTATCGGTCGCTAAGGTCGCCACCGCCGTCTCAATGAGCTTGCGATTGCCCACATATTTTTCGCTGATAGTTGTGCCGTCTGATGTCGTGCCACCCATGAGATATTTGACCACCGCTTGGGGCGACAAGTGCCAGCCTGTCGGTTTTTGGGCGGTGTCGTCCGCTTTTAGGGCGGATAATTCGTGAGCATAAATCACTTCGGCAGGTTGGCGTAAAATGTCGGTCATGGGTTTTTCCTTTTAAATAAATTTGAAAATAAAATTGGTTGTTGGGGTAAATGAACTTCCTGCAAAACCTTGAATTAAAGAAAACCGTTCGTGGTGAGCTTGTCGAACCATGAAAAGGTTTTTTTCACCCTTCGACAAGCTCAGGGCGAACGGAAAACTGGTTTTGCAGGAAGTTTATTTTTAACAAAATCAATCCACCCTATTATCCAATAACGCATTAAAATGCAATGTCGCCAATACAGGGTCGGTTTTTATCACGCCCATTTGCACTAAATGAGCCAAACATTCTTTGGCGGTGTCTTGATTTAATAATAAACCTAAGGCAAAAATTTCATGGATAATATGCCAGTTGTCTATATAACCTGAATTTTTTTGTTGCCAATTTTCAAGATCGGTCATGAGTTTTTTATAACTGCTACTGATTTGTAAGGCATTAAAATTTAATGATAAATATTTTGGCATAAAAAGCAATAATTGATTAAAGTCTTCGCCTTTGACAAATTTTTTATACATATATTCTTGGCGAGTCTCTAATGACAAACGGGGGCGAATGAGCGAATAAAAATAATACCCATAATAATCGCCTTTTTTATCAATGATTTTTAATAAAGGATTGGCAATACTTATCAATTCATCATCGCTTATCATGCTTGCCATTCTTTCAAAAAAAGCATGGCTGTAATTGTGAGAACTGCCTTTTCTTTCATTGCCGTCATAATCCCATGCCAATAAAAATTCGCCCAATGATAACTCAAATTTTTTGGCAAGGGCAAATAAATTGACCTTTTGTAATTTTTCAAAACGATTTTCACGCAGTTTGTTATTTTTGGTCGCTTTAAAAATAATACCGTCCGCCCCAACCTCTAATTCATCAAATAATTCATCGGCAAGCGTATCCTTATCATCAAACTCGCCAAGCCGTGCCAGATAGGTGCTGGCAAGCTGTTTGACTCTTTGGGAGCGGTCTTTTTGTAGGCTTTGCAAAAATGGCTTGTCATCGTCAGACAGATTGACTGCCAAGACTTCTATCAAATCAAACCGCTTATCGGCAGGTTCATTGGGGGCGAATTTAGCAATCAAATCAAGGGCGAAGTTTGGGTCGCTATGACGCAGTTGCCTTAACATTTCACGCCTTTGAGCAGGATAAAACTCGTCCCACGTCTCATCGGTCAGCTCTGTGTGGGCATGAGTGCTATCATCGCCCCCTACCCACGCACACCATGCCAGATACTCATCGGGCAATTTACTCTCGGCACTCATCTCGTCTAAATGGGTGAGCATATTTTTTGGCGGTAGCCACACCGTTGGCGGAACGACATAGCCACGCTCATGGATAAAATCAAGCAGTCGCACCGTCTGCATGGTGTCATCATGACAACCCTCCAATACCTGCCTTGCCAAACGGTGCAAGGGCGTGGGTAATATTGGCGTGGGTAAGGTTGGCAAGGCGGACGCTCGGGTCAAGGCGGTGCTTGGGGCGTGGGTGTATCGCATTTGCTCGTATTGGCTCATGAGCGTGATTTGGGTAAGCGTGGGGTGTGGGCTATTTTGGATAAGTGTGGCAAGCTCGCCCCAGTCGCCCCCTGTCATCTCATGCAAGCCGTCATTGGCTATCATGAGCTTTGCATAGCTGTCATCTATCGTTTGTTTTAGCACGTCAAAAGCCCCCATGTTGTCTGTACACTCAAAAGCTCGCCTGCCACACCGTCCCACACGATAAAGGCGTACTGTATGTCGCACGACAGCACAAGGGGCGATAGGTCAGTATTGGCAAGGCGTATCGTCTCATCGCCCACATACCAAAACCGCCCTGTCTCGTCTTTGGCGATGTGTCCTTTGCCCAGCGTGTGAAACAGCTCGCTTGCCCAAGGTAGCTCATTGAGCTGTTTGGCGTAAGCGGTGCGTAAGTTGTCCGTACTAAGCTGTGGCACGATAGGCAGTAGGCTTGGTGTGGCGTTGGTGTTTAAGTCATGATTTGGGTCATAGTAAGAAAGGCTTGTGGCAACAGGCTTGGTCTCCACCGTCTCAAAAAACGCCCGACACGGCACACGACTTGGATAATAAATAAGCCTTCCTGCCATAAGCGAACCGACATGACTGCCTGTGCGTTTTACCCCTGATGTGGGGTGATGAAAATCTTGTAATATGGCGGTGTTTGGTACGTTATCGGCGTTGTCCGTGCCGTCTGTCATTTTAACAAGATAAGTGGTGTGGCTGATGAGTCCGTCTTTGCGGTTATGGGTTCGCTCGCCCACCACCTGCCACACGCCCACCACCGCCAAAAACGGATTTTGGATAAGCTCGTCCTTATTCTCGGCTCGGGTAATGGTACGGCGAATGTCGGGGTCGTCAGGATTTTTTTGCCACGCTTGGCAAAGTAGATACCACCGCCCAAACGCCCCAAACGCCACGCTGGCTCGGTCGGCTTTTGGCGTGTTAAATAGCACGGACGGCAACTCGTCCACCATGGACGCAAGTCCGCCTGCCTTAGCGTCCACAAGGCGAGCGGAAATCTGCCGACTTCGCTCGGTCGCATTGTCCATAAACGCCCCCATACCAAGCCGTAACTGGTCATCAAGCCAGCCGACAAATTCTTGCAGTCCTGTGCCGATTTGGGCATCGGTATTTGCCTTGACTTTTTCGGCACGTTTTTTGGCGGATTCGGCTTTTTTGGAGTCAATGGGCGTGGTAGGCTCGTCTGTGTCAGCTAGGGCAAGTGATTTTTTGGGTGTGGATTTGGGGTTGTCGGTGTTGTCGTCTGCCTTGTCGGCTTTGGCAGTCTTTCTACGTCTGCCCAGCCAATCTGCCACCCAATCAGGCGTAACGGACGGCAAAAAAGGCGATGAATCATTGACATATCGCCACATGAGAGCTAGGGCGTGTTTGCAGGGGAATTTGCGAGACGGACAAGTGCATTTGTAGCCGATGTCGGACACGTCCACCACGACATAATAGGGCTTTGAGCCTGAGCCTTGACACTCACCCCAAGCGGTGTGAGTCGTCTCACAAAAGCCCTGCCCTTGCCATTTGCTGTCTGCTAGGAGTTTTTTGGCGGACGATAAGGACGCTTGGTCAGGGGCGATGTCTTCTATTTTTTGTAGGGTTAAAGTCATGGAAAAATGTCCTTTTTGGGGGATTATAGCATGGAGCGAAAAGTTGTACAAGGTAGATGAGAATGAGTGGCTTTATGAAAAGGGGGTTTGGGGATAAAGAGATGATGTGTTACAATAAAAATCCCATAATGGACAATTATGGGAATATTAGACTTCTTTCCAAACCCCGATTTTTGTGGATTTTTAAAAACTTCAACCCCAATACTTATAAAGGTTTATTTTTAGTTTGGAAAGAGATTTATTACAAAAGTATCATGTAAAATGGATTTAACAAACCATTTATTTGACATTTTAGATAGTAGTCTAAAAAGTATGCTGAACTAGGTTTTCCGTTCGCCCTGAGCCATGCCTGCGGGTGGGAAAACCGTCATGGTTCGACAAGCTCACCACGAACGGTTTTCCTTGTAGCATACTTTTTGAACCAGAGCCAGCATTTTAAAATTTTTTAAAACCAATTTATCAACTTACCCTAATTTAATTACTCTATTTAGATGATTTGGTATTATTCCAAAAATTAACCTTTTTAAAATACAGATGTGTAGGGGCGAATCACATTCGCCCAATTATTGGTTTAAATTAAAATTTTGATACAAAACAAATTACAATTCACCCCCACGCTCATACACTTCCACCACATTCCCCACCACGATAATTGCAGGGGCAGGCAGATTGGCAACTGCTTGTTTTTGTACAATATTTGAAAGCAACCCTGTCAGTACCGCTTGATTTGGCAAACTGGCATTTGAGATAATCGCCATGGGCGTATCCGTGCTAAGTCCGCTTTTGGTCAGGTTCGCCACGACTTTGTCAATGGCATGAAGCCCCATATAAAACACGAGCGTCTCGTCCTTGTGATACACGCTTTTTAGACCGTCAAACTCGCTGTCCTGATAGCACGCCGTCAAAAACCGCACACTGGTCGCAAGCCTCCTATGCGTGAGCGGTATGCCCGCCCCGCTCGCCCCTGCAAGGCTTGCCGTAATCCCTGCCACGACTTTATATGGCACGCCCGCAGTACGGCACGCTAGCATCTCCTCGCCCCCACGCCCAAACACGAACGGGTCGCCCCCTTTTAGGCGTAGCACACGCTTGCCACACTTGGCATACTGCACGATAAGGGTGTTAATCTCATCTTGGGTTTTGGTGTGATGACTGCGTTTTTTGCCGACAAAAATCTTGTCGCTATCACGCCGACACAACTCCACAATGGCAGGCGAAACAAGGGCATCATACAGCACCACGTCCGCCTGTTGCATAAGTCGCAATGCCTTAAAGGTCAATAAATCAGGGTCGCCTGCCCCTGCTCCCACGATATAGACTTCGCCTGTGTTTTTATTGTCATTTTTGATAAAATCATTTAATTCATCGGACAAATTTTTTATGGGTTTGTCATTTAAAGCATTGGTAAAAATCTTTTCCCAAAAATGCCGTCTTTGGTTTATCGTACTTAATTTTTCTTTAACAGTATTTCTAAATTCGCCTGCTTTTTTGGCAATGTCGCCGATATTGATTGGCAAACTGCTTTCTATTTTGGCACGGATAAGGCGAGCCAATACAGGGGCTTTACCATTTGATGAAATGCCAATGGTAATCGGGTCTCTATCCACAATCGCAGGGAATATAAAATCGCATAACTCTGGCGTATCCACAACATTGATAAACAGCCCAATTTCTTTGGCATTTTGATGAACGATTTTATTCAAATCATTATCATCGGTGGCACAAATGACCAATATAATCTCATGCTCATTTTTTATATCAATTAAATCCTGTTTTTCATAAGATTTTTGAATGATGATATGATTATGATGAATTAAAAATTCTTTAAACTCTTTATCAAAATGTTTAGCAAGCACAACCAATCTTGCCCCTGCATTGGTTAATAATGTGGTTTTTCTTTGGGCGACATCTCCGCCCCCAATGATAAGGGCGGTTTTTTGATTTAGATTAAAAAATAAAGGCAAGGTATTCATATTGGCGTTTTGGCTAAATGATAAATAATGAGATAAATTTGATTTACGGATTGCAGGGGCGTGTTGAACACGTCCTTTTATTTTAAATATACATTTTTGGCATTGTTAATTAACCATACTTTTGGGTGGATTTGTAGGGGAAAATTGCAATTTGCCCTTTGATAAAGTGTTGATTTTTGGGCGAATAAATTGCCCCTACACGCCCGAATTTTAAAATATATTTTTATTGAACAATACCACATTTTTTATAATTGCGTATGTAATCCGCATTCACGGTGTGCCAACGCTTTTGTTGGGTCAAAATAATCATCTTCGCCATATTCTGATATGGTTGGTAATCCATGATTGGCTTGATAAGTATTTAATTCATCTGCCGATAAATAAAACAACGGAGCGACTTTTAATACACCGTCTTTGGATAGGCTTAATACGTCCAATGCCGTGCGAAATTCGGTTTGGTCTTTACGAATGGCATTAAACCACACATCAGGATTTAACTCCACCAATGCACGGCGAAACGGTTCTAATTTGACCTGTTCGGTAAATTCGGCATGATAGTCGCTATCCACATCAGGAATACCATTTATGGTAACGTCCGCCAATGCCACATCACGAAAGGCACGAGTTTGGGCGGGGATATAAGTAACCACATTTAGATTTAATTCTTTAATGAGTTTTTGGGCGTGTTTATAAGTTTGCACGGTATTATATCCGCTATCCACAAATAGCACGGTAATATCAGGGCGAATGCTTGATACCAAATGCAAAATAGACGCTTCATAAGGGCGAAAATTGGTAGTAATAATGGGATTTTTGGCAATGGATAACGCCCATTTAACAATCTCTTGGGGTGTTTTGCCAGTGAGTGATGAATTATATTCATCAAGGTTTTGTTCATTGACAATAGTTTTTGACATGATAGGCTCCGATTAACTAAAACAGGTATATCATAAAACGAAATTTTTTATTTGTAATCTTATAAAAATTACTATCGTTAATCGGTTTTGGCATATTAAATTTTGTATTTAATTTTAAAATTTTTTAAATACACCCGAGAAACTTTAAAATTACCACAAACATAATAGACTTCTTTCCAAACCCTGATTTTTATGGATTTTTAAAAACTTCAACCCCAATACTTATAAGGGTTTATTTTTAGTTTGGAAAGAGATTTAATGAAGTTTGGGTGTAGGGGCGTGCTGTGCACGCCTATAAAAATTGGCATGTTATCAAAGGACGTGCGGAGCCAGTCCCTACAAAGCCTGTGGTAAATACTAAGTTTGTTAGGTGTATAAAAAACCATAGGACAATATCATTTATCCTATGGTAAAGTTTATTTGGGCGAATTGAAATTCGCCCCTACATATCTGTATTTAACACCTAGCGAAACATCGGCAACGCATTGACCGATTGTCGGCTTTGGGCGGTTTTTAAATCATTTAAGGTTAATATCAGCGTTTCCACTTTATCATCACTCACGATAAAACCATTCGCCCCTGATTTGACAAAATAGCTGGACTGGTCAAGCCCAAATGCACCGCCCACGATTATTGTGGCGTGATTGTTGATTTTGCGGAGTTGGCGGATTAGGCTAAATACTCGCCCGTCTTTAAAATCTTTGACATAAATTAGGATATTTTTTAACGTGTTAATATCCAAACTTTGTGCCAATTCATGTTCATTATCATCAGCCGTTAATAAAATATGATAATCCAAATGGCTATTTTTATAATCTTTTTCCAATATAACGGTTAGGGAGTTTTCTTTATTTGCCAATGTATCGCTTATTGTCAAATCAATACTTTGGAACAATGCCGTTTTTTCATCATCAGACATATTGGGAGCATATAACACCACGTCTGATAAATCTTGGCTTGCTACGTCATTTTTTAAAATAATCAATTTCATATTTTTATCCTTTTTATATCAACCATAAACCGCTTCTTTAAACGGGGCGATACCTGCTCGTTGCACATAATCGGCAAAAGTCTCTATATCGTTCGCCGTCTCTTGGCGATTGTTTTTATAAACATTGGCAATGGTTAAAATCGTATCCGCCACATCATCAGCCGATACCGCTCGCCCCAATACCTGCCCAAGTCGTGCATCCGCCCCAGAACTTCCGCCCAGACTAATCTGATACCAATGCTCGCCTTTTTTATCCACGCCCAAAATACCAATATCGCCCACATGATGATGAGCACAGGCATTCATACAGCCCGACATATTTAGGCGAATTTGCCCCAAATCATATAAATAATCCAAATCATTAAAGGCATTTTCAATGTTATGGGCGATATTATGCGTGGTGGCATTGGCAAGCGAACAATAATCAAACCCTGGGCAAACTATCATATCAGTCAGCGTACCAATATTAGCACGAGCCAAATTAAGCTCTTTTAGGGTGTGATATAAATCATAAAGGTCGGTGATTTTAACATCACCCAATACCAAATTTTGCTGATGCGTGGCACGAATCTCGCCTAAGGAATATTTATCCGCCAAATCGGCAAGTTTATTCATCTGGTAACTTGTCAAATCGCCTGCTGGAATATATTTGTCATTTATCACGCCTTCTTTTAGTGATATAACAACCGCTTTATAACCGTTTATTTTATGAATGACGGTATTATGCTCATACCAATTTTTAAAATCTTTATCGGCATTTAATTGTTTTTGTAAAATTTCATTTGCTGTTAATGGGTCAATCGTTTCATAATCAGGCTCGCTAAAATAACTTTCTGCCTTTTTAAAATGTTCATCTGTCAATGTCAAATCGCCGTCTTTGGAATATTGCCATTCTATATCCACTTTTTTGGAAAATTCATCTTTGCCCATACTCTCAACCAATATTTTAATACGAGCTTTGTATTTATTATCACGCCGTCCTTCTAGATTATACACCCTTAAAATAGCGTCCAAATAACTCAATAAATGACGGCGTGGCAAAAATTCGTTAATGACTTTACCAATCATCGGTGTCCGCCCAAGTCCGCCCCCAACGATAACTTCAAAACCAATCTCGCCATTTTTTTGTACTATATGAAGTCCAATATCATGCACCTGCGTGGCGGCACGGTCGGCAGTTGTGCCAATGACGGCAATTTTAAATTTGCGTGGCAAATAGGCGAACTCAGGGTGAAAAGTACTCCATTGGCGGATAATCTCGCAGTAAGGGCGTGGGTCGGCAATCTCATCGCCATGAATGCCCGCATAGGGGTCGGTCGTGGTGTTGCGAATGCAGTTGCCCGATGTCTGAATGGCGTGCATTTGGTTGTCCGCCAGTAGCTGTAAGATGTCAGGGACTTCGGGCAATTTGACCCAGTTAAACTGAATGTTGGTGCGAGTGGTAAAATGCCCATAGCCCTTATCATAAGTGTCGGCAATGTGAGCCAGCGTTCGCATTTGATAGCTTGCCAAAAGCCCATAGGGAATGGCGATACGAAGCATGGGGGCGTGGCGTTGGATATAAAGTCCGTTTTGTAGGCGAATGGGCAAAAACTCATCTTCTGGCAACTCGCCTGCCAAATACCGCTCGGTCTGACGGCGGTACTGGGCGACACGTTCATTGACAAGGGCTTGGTCGGCATAGGAATATTGATACATGGCTGGTTCCGTTTGGCTGTTAATGGCGATATGGTAAAAAAAAGCCGTCAAAAAGGGTAATGCAAAAATGGCATATAGATAGGGGGAATTTGCATAGCTCGGTTGCAAATTCCCAAAAAAGGAACTATAATGAATTCATTTAAGAGAAAATTATGCGAGTGATTGCCAAACGCACCTTAGTACAATTTTATGAAAATCATGCAGATGCAAAAACGCCCTTGCTCGCTTGGCATGATTTTGTATTAAAATCAGAATGGAAAACACCCCAAGATATAAAAAACGATTTTGCAACGGCAAGTTTTGTTGGAAATAACCTTGTGGTTTTTAATATCGGTGGCAACAATTATCGCCTTGTGGTTGAAATCGCTTATCAGGTTGGCGTGGTGTGGGTTAAATTTATTGGCATGCATTCTGACTGTGACAAAATAGACGTGGAGACAATCAATGACCATTAAGCCCATTAAAAATGATGATGATTTAACTCTTGCTTTTATCGCCCTTGAAAAAGTATTTCAGGCCGAAAATGGTACAAGGCAAGCCGATGAGAGAGATATTCTATTGGCATTGATTGAACATTATGAAAGTAAGCATTATCCCATTCCCCATGCCGACCCTGTTTCTGCCATTTATTTTGCTATGGAACAGCAGGGACTTAGTCGTGATGAATTAACGCCTTATCTGGGGGCAAAAAGTAAAATCTCTGAAATTTTAAATGGCAAACGCCCCCTTAGTCTTAGTATGATAAAAAGACTACATAAAGGATTAAAAATTCCTTATGAAAGTTTGCTTGCTTGATTGTGTAAGCTCTTAATTATGATTGATTGTACTATTGAATAGATGTGTAGCAACTGTATTCCAC